>CBFHAF010000045.1:0-12745 GCA_965653435.1 uncultured Chitinophaga sp. | reverse complement strand
TTACAAATAATTTACCGGGTTTGTGTTGATGGTAGATTTTAGAGGCGCGAAGTTACGAAAATTTTCGGTCAATATATGATAAAATAAGTCTACCGCGAACTGTTCGCTCTCAAAATGTCCGACATCTGCTATAATTAATTGATTTTCAGCATCAAAAAATTCATGGTATTTGAAGTCGGCGCTCACGTAAGCATCTGCCCCGGCCGCTTTGGCCTGCTTCAGCAGGAAGCTGCCTGCCCCGCCGCAAACGGCCACTTTCTTCACTTTTTTGCCCCGCAAAGGCGTATACCGCACGCAGCCCGTCAGGAAACGCTCTTTTACCAGCCGCAGGAAGTCCATTTCCTCCATTTCCTCCGGGAGTTGCCCCACCAGGCCCGCGCCTACTTCAGTGTAGATGTTTTCCAGCTTTACGATGTCGTAGGCCACTTCTTCGTAAGGGTGATGTTTCAGCATGGCTTCCACCACCTTCCCTTCCATCCAGGCCTGGAAGATCACTTCCACCTTTACCTCCCCTTCCGCATGCCTTTCGCCGGGCTTGCCTACATATGGGTCCGTATCCGCCGCCCCTTTGAAAGTGCCGGTGCCTTCATGGTAAAAGCTGCATTCGCTGTATTTGCCGATATGGCCGGCGCCGGCCGCAAACAGAGCATTGCGTACCGTTTCCGCGTCCGCCACGGGCACAAAAGTGAACAGCTTGCGCAGCAGTTCCCGTTTCGGGTCCAGCACCCTGGTATTGGCGAGGTTCAGCCTCTCCGCCATCATGGCACTTACTCCTGCCCTTACGTTATCCAGGTTGGTATGGGCCGCATATACGGCAATGTCGTGCTTGATCGCCTTAATGGCCACCCTTTCCACGTAATTGCGCCCGGTGATCTTTTTAAGCCCGCCGAAAACGATAGGATGATGGGCGACCACCAGGTTGCAACCTTTCTCCAGCGCCTCGTCCAGCACGGCTTCCGTAGCGTCCAGCGTGAGCAGCGCGCCTTTCACCTCCCACTCCGGCCGCCCGAAAATGAGGCCGGCATTATCGTAGTGCTCCTGGTAGCTAAGGGGTGCAAATGTTTCGATGACTTGTATAATATCGCGGATGGTCATATCTTAAAAGAATAGATTTGTAAAATAAAATCCTTTTCATGACAGTGCAAAAAACTTCAGCAGAGCTATACGAACAGTACAAAGCAAAGATGCAGCAGATAGCGGACGTAAGGAATGCCATGGCCGTACTTGGCTGGGACCAGGAAACCTATCTGCCTGAAAAGGGCGCCGCCTTCCGCGGCCAGCAGCTTACCACCCTCAGCACCCTGGCCCACGAGCTGTTCACCCACGAAGCCCTGGGCAACCTCCTGCAGGAACTGCGCCAGCGCCACGACCTTACTGCCATCCAGCAAAGGAATATAACGCTTTCGCTGGAAGATTATGAAAAGAACCGGAAATACCCGGCCGCTTTCGTGGCCGAGCTTTCCAACGCCACCAATACCGCCTACCACGCCTGGATACGCGCCCGGAAGGAAAAGAACTATGCCGTGTTCGAGCCCGCCCTCGAAAAGATGGTGGCCCTCAAACAGCAGGAAGCGGCCATTCTCGGCTATACCGGCCACCCTTACGACGCATTGCTCAACGAATACGAAAAAGGGGCCGACGTGGCCATGCTGGACGCTATCTTCCGAGATGTTCGCAGCTCCCTGCTGCCGCTGCTGCAAAAGATCGCATTGCGGGATGTGCCGGAGAAAAAATTCCTTTCCCGCCACTACCCCAAAGACCAGCAATGGGAATTCGGGCTGGGGCTGCTCAAAGCCATGGGCTACGATTTCAAGGCGGGCAGGCAGGATGTGTCCGAGCATCCCTTCACTACCAGCTTCAACCCGCAGGATGTACGTGTAACCACGCGGATAGACGAACAGGACCTGGGCAATATGACCTGGAGCTGCATCCACGAAGGCGGGCATGCCTTATACGAACAGGGCCTGCCCATAGAGGAATACGGACTGCCCTGCGGCGAAGCGGCCAGCCTGGGCATCCACGAGTCGCAATCGCGGCTCTGGGAGAATAACGTGGGGCGCAGCCTCATTTTCTGGCAGCATCATTACGGCAAGCTCCAGGGGCTGTTCCGCAGCAACCTGCTGGCCATTCCCATCCAGGATTTTTATAACGCCATCAACCTCGTTCAGCCTTCGCTCATCAGGACCGAAGCCGATGAGCTTACCTATCACTTCCACGTCATGATCCGTTACGAGATCGAGAAAGAGCTGATCGCCGGCAACCTCAAAACCGGCGACCTCCGCGAGGTCTGGAATAAATACTACCAGGATTTTTTACAGGTTTCCGTGCCGGACGATCTGCACGGCATTTTGCAGGACATCCACTGGAGCCACGGCAGCTTCGGTTATTTCCCCACTTATTCGCTCGGCAGCTTTTACGCGGCGCAATTATATGCCGCCGCCAAGAAGCAGATACCCGGACTCGAAAACGACATCGCTTCCGGCGTCTACGACAGGCTGCTGCACTGGCTGCGTGAAAATATCCACCGCCACGGCAGGTTCTGGACCTCCAACGAGTTGTGCGAAAAAGTGACGGGCGAAAAGCTGAATTTCCGTTACTTCCTGGAATATGCCACGGAGAAATTCAGCGGGATCTATAACCTGTAGCATGAAAATCATGGCAACATTGCTTCTGTCACCTGTTACCTGGAAGTAAAACCTACTGCAACTATTCCAGGCTTACGGGAAAATTAAAACGCGATGGTTCCACCGCGGGCCGGATCATTGCATTTTATCCCGTAATCTGATAAAAAACGGGCGCCTGTGTACATTCACGGCGCCCGTTTTATTAAATCATTTTACATTTATTTCATCGCCGCCCTGAATTCTTCCAGGCTCACGATCCCTTCTTTCCGCCACACTTCCTTTCCATCTTTATACAGCACGAAAGTGGGCAGCGTTGCGGCATTGATCTTCTTCATCACTTCCGTGTCGTTCCCGCCGTTCACGGCCAGTATTTTTACCTTATTTTCTTTGACGAACTGCTTCACCACCGGTTCCATTTTACGGCAGGGAGGGCACCAGTCTGCGCCCACATCCACCAGCATCCATTTGCTGCCGGCCACTGCTTTATCGTACGCAGCAACGCTCATCTGCGGGCCGCCTGCGCCTCCGGTGAGCGGTTTCCCCGCCTGCTTCCAGGCCATGGTTCCGCCGTTCAGCTCGATCACTTTGCTGTAGCCGTTCTCCCGCATCCATTTGGCAGCTGCGGAACTGCGGCCGCCGCTGAGGCAGTAGATATACACCGGCTTTGTTTTATCCACAGATTCCATCCGGTGGTAGAACTCTTCTTTTTTGGTGAAATCGGCCTGTAAGGCAGCGGGCAAATGGCCGGTATTGAATTCCTTCGCGGTACGAACGTCCAGCACCTGCACGCCGGGTTGCCCCATGCCCTTCTCAAAAACGTCTGGAGTTACCGCATCCTGCGCCCATGCAGCCATTGCGGCCAGCACGATACAGGCGGTCCATATCATTCTTTTCATCCTGGTTTTTGTCTTTTTAATGGAGAATAATGCTTGTAAAGATAAGCATTCAGGCGGGAATCCGGTTTCCCGGGAGATCACCAAACCTAAGAGTAGTTGCTAATTGCGGCGTTTCGCCATGCTGTCCAGCTTCCTGAAATTAATGAACACCTCTTTACCCTGGCGGGCGGGATGCGAATTATAACAGGGCGCGAAGGTCTTGAAACTGAAATATGGCTCGAACATCCGGCGGTATACCTTGATGCCTCCGCCAAAAGGAGGGCCGGGCTGATCGAATTCACGGTTGAAGAGCACCCCTACCAGGCGGCCTTCTTCCCACAGCAGGTCGTACATATGCCGGGCATAGGCCTGCCGCAGCGCCGGGTCCAGCGCGCAAAGAAAAGTCTGCTCGATGATCAGGTCGTACTCCGCTTCATGCTCAAAAAAATCTCCCGCCACAAATTTGATCCCTGTGCCCTGATGCTCGCGTTTCAGGCGCTCCACGGCTACGGAGGAGATATCCAGCACAGTCACGTCCCTGAACCCGTTATCCCACAGATAACGCGCTTCGTAGCTGTTGCCGCCGCCGGGGATCAGGATGCGCAGGTTCTTGTTCGGTAACTGGTCAATATAATTCCTCAGCGGGGGCGATACGGCACCCATATCCCACTCCGTTTCCCCACGCTCGTAGCGTGCGTTCCAGTAAGCTTTATCCAATGCTTGCATGTCCATATACTGTTTGTACTGATTACATTATGAGGATCATGTAAAAGATACACTTCCTTATTTGCGGCAAATAAGCAATAAATCAGTTAACACCTTGAAAACATAATGTTAATATAGACAGATAATTGTTTTTTAAATATTACTTTTGGCTTGTATTATCAGCAGTTAAGCTGCGAACACACCTACATCAGGAACCACCTATGGATTACCGACAACGCTCCGGTTACCGGAAGAAATATCTTCTGGGATTATTGCTGACTGTCCTGACAGCTATACCGGCTGCTTATGCACAAACTGCCCGTTTTACCGCTGATGTTACTTCCGGCTGCGCCCCGCTTACCGTTTCATTTACAAACAATTCAGATAACGGGGCCACGGCTTACGACTGGGATTTCGGCCTCGGCGCCCACGCCACCACGCGTGATGCGAGCAAGATCTTCACCGATCCGGGTACTTATAACGTTACATTAACAGTTACTTACCCCGCCGGGCCCAGGACCTTCACGGCAACCATCACGGTGCACGACGTTCCCGCCCCTGCCTTCACCCCTTCCGATACTTCCGGCTGCACCCCGCTGGCCGTGTCCTTCACGGACAACAGCACGCCGGGCTCAGGCACGATCAGCAGGATCGTGTGGGACTTCGGGGATGGCAATACTGCCGAAGGCCCCACCTCTTCCCATACCTATACCGTGGGCGGCAGCTTTTCCGTGACCACCATCGTAGAGAACAGTTTCGGCTGCCGCAAAAGCGTGACCATGCCCAATGTCATCAGGGTAGAGGAAACGCCGCGGGTGGATTTCACGGCAGACGCCCCGGGAAGCTGCATCACGCCCCATACCGTCAACTTCCGCAGCACCGGCCCCGCCGGGTTGACCTACGCCTGGAATTTCGGGGACGCCGCGTCGGGAGGCAATAATACCTCCACCCTGCAATTCCCTTCTCACACCTATAACAGCGAAGGCAGCTACGTCGTGACGCTCGCCGCTACCACCACTTTCGGCTGCCGGAGCGTGGTCACCAAGCCGGCCTTCGTTGTCATCGAAGAAACGAAGGCGGATTTTGAACTGGCCGGCCCGGCCTGTGCCGGCGCCAACGTAACGCTGCGCAACACCACCACGCCCGCGCCCAGCTCCAGCCTCTGGACGCTGCCCGACGGGCGGACCTTTACTTCCACCAACCCGAGCATCTTATTCCCGCAACCCGGCAACTACAACATCACCCTCACTTCCGGCACTCCCGGCTGCGAAGAGACCATTACAAAAATGATAACAGTGCACGAGCCGCCGCAGGCCAGCTTTACCGCCAGCCCGCAGAACGGGTGTGCCGTGCCGTTCACCACGCAATTCACTTCCCAGTCCACCGGCGCGGCCAGCTACCAGTGGACCTTCGGCGACGGGCAGACCAGCACCGCGGCGGCACCCGGCCATACTTACGCCGCATTCGGCTTTTACGACGTTTCGCTGCGGGTGACCAGCACGCAGGGCTGTACAGGCCAGGTGTCCCTCCCGGATTACATCCGCGTGGAAGCGCCGCAGGCACAGCTCAACATCAGCGAACGCGAAGGCTGCCTGCCTCTTACCACCAGCTTCAGCGCATCGCTTACCACCACGGGAAGCATTGTAAGCTATAGCTGGAATTTCGGCGACGGCGCCACTTCCAGCCTGCCCACCCCTTCACATACCTATACACGGCAGGGCATTCATCCCGTCACCCTTACGCTGGAGACCAGCGGCGGCTGCCGCCTCGTGCTGACGGGCGCCGTACGGGCAGGGGAAATACCCGTCGTGGATTTTGACGGAACACCCAAAGCGCCCTGTGCAGACGAACCCGTACAATTCACCAACCTGTCCGTTCCGCGCGGCACCGAGTGGCGCTGGACATTCCCTGAAGACAACAACAGCCAGGAAAGTGAAGAAAACCCCGATCATATTTTCCGCCGCATCGGCCTGCACGACGTTACCCTGGAAGTGAGCAACTACGGCTGCCGCAGGAGCCTCACCAAAGTGGACTTCATCAGGATATTGCCGCCCGTGGCGGACTTTGCCTTTACCCGCATATGTGCCGACCGTTACCGGGTGCAGTTCGTAGACCGGTCGGACTTCGGGCCCATTACCGGAACACCGCGCTTCTGGCGCTGGGATTTCGGGGACGGCACTACATCCAGCGTGCAATCTCCCGCTCACGTGTACGCACAAACGGGAACATACACCATAACCCTCACCGTTTCCGACGGGAACTGCGAATCCGTAATGCGCCAGACGCTCGAAGTGATAGATGAAAAGCCCGTGATCACCAGCGATAAAGCCGAGATCTGCGCAGGCGGGTCCGTGATCATTTCCCGCAATGCCCTGAATGAAAACAATATCAACCGCTGGGAATGGCTTTGGGGCGACGGCACCTATTCCCCCAACGACGGCAACAACATATCCAAAGAGTACCGTAACCCCGGCACTTACAATGCAGTGCTGCGGATCACCGACCGGAACAACTGCATCTCCGAATCCAACATACTGCCCATACAGGTAAACGGCGCCATCGCCAACTTCAATGCCAGCGGGCTCCGCTGCGTGAACGAAGACCGGCTGTTCACCGACGCGTCCACCGCCCTCCATGGTTACGGCATTACTTCCTGGACCTGGAATTTCGGCGACGGCACCCCTGAGGAGACCGTACAGGCCAGGCCGCAGAATTACGAGCACATTTTCAGCGCCCGCGGCACTTACGACGTGCGGCTAAGCATCCTTGACGCGGCCGGCTGCCGTACCGAGGTCACCAAACCTGTAACGGTGATCGCCGTGAATGCGGATTTCAACACCGCTTCGCAGATCGCCTGCCAGAACCTCGGCATCCAGTTCAGCAATGCGTCCACCGGTGCAAACCTCAGCTATGCATGGGATTTCGGCGACAATACCACCAGCGCCGCCACTCATCCAGTTAAAACATATACCGCGCCGGGCAAATACACCGTGAAGCTGAACATTGCAGACAACGAAGGCTGTACTTCCACCGTACAGAAAGACGAATACATTACCGTACCCGATCCGAAAGCGGTTTTCACGGTGCCGCCTACACTGAATGTTTGCCCGCCCGCCCTCGTGCAGCTTACCAATCAGAGCACCGATTTCGTGCGCTCCGTATGGGATTTCGGCGACGGCAGCCGGTCAGACCTGGAATCCCCTTCGCATATCTATCATCTTCCCGGCACGTATACCATCCGGCTGGAAGTTTTTTCAGAAGGGGAATGCCCTGCGCGCGAGGAGAAACAGATCAGGATAGACGGCCCGATCGGCACGCGCACCATGTCGCCGCTGACCGGCTGCGCCCCGCACGATATCACGCTCAGCGCATCATCCGCCAACAGCGTCAGGTATATATGGGACCTGGATAACGGTACGGTTCAAACCACAACCACCAACACATTCACCTACAAATACGACAAGGCCGGCGTGTATTATCCGCGCGTGGTGCTGGAAGACGCACAGGGCTGCAAAGTGCCTGCACAAGGGCCGAGGGACAGCATTATCGTGGACGAAGTGAAAGTATCCTTCACGCTGGACGACAGCCAGGCCTGCGACCAGGCGGAGATCCTGTTCAACAATACCACGACCGCGCTTTCCAAAGACAATCACGGCGACCCGCTTACCTACACCTGGGATTTTGGCGTAACCGGACGGACGGACGATGTGAGCAGCGACGAGGACCCGCTTTTCCTTTACACCAGCGTGGGCTCTTATACCGCTACGCTTACCGCCACCAGCCGGTATGGCTGCTCGGATACCAAAACGATGCCGGTGAAAATATCACCCAAGCCCGATGCGCTCATCCGGCCTGTCGCGCCTATATGCGAGGGAGAAACAGCTTTCTTCACCGGGACGGAGAATAAAAATATGCCCGGCACCATGTGGAACTGGCAGGTGGACAATGTACCATTCGCGGCGGACGTTACCTCCCTGCAGTTGCCATTCGGACAACCCGGCACGCATACCATCCGGCTGGTGATCCGCAACAATGAAGGCAACTGCCCCGATACATCCACCCTGAACCTTACCGTGAACCCGTTGCCCGTGCTGAACGTGATGCCGAAACAGGCTGTGGTATGCGAAGGCCAGGGCCTGCAATTACAAAGCAATGCTTCACCGGCCCAATTCAGCTGGACGGATTATAACATCTCTGACCCTGCCTCACCTAACCCTGTAGTGCGCCCCGTACGCGACACCATGTACAGGGTGCTGGCTGTGAACAGCTTCGGCTGCATGCGCCGCGATTCCATGCGCGTTACCGTCAGCCATCCCTTCGAGGTGCGCTCCGCCGACGCTGTGATCTGCGAAGGCCGGCAAACCGTACTTCGCGCCGGCGGCGCCGTTAGTTACCGCTGGATACCCGGCACAGGGCTCAGCAGCAGCGAGGTGGCCAATCCCGTGGCAAGCCCCGCGCAGACCACCACTTACCAGGTAGTAGGCTACGGCAACGATGCCTGCTTTACGGACACAGCCCGTGTGACCGTTACAGTCCATCCTTCACCGGAAGTGAACACCGGAGGGGAAAGGATCATTCCCGCCGGCACATCGCAGGTGCTGAACGTAACCGGCAGCAACGACATCACCAGCTGGAGCTGGTTCCCGCAAAAGTTCCTCAACTGCTACGACTGCCCGAGCCCGGAAGCGACGCCGCAAACCAACGTGACCTACAACATCACCGCCACCAACCGCTTCGGCTGCGTGACCGTTGCCCTGCTGCCCATCAGGCTGCTCTGCAACGGCAGCACCGCCTTCATTCCCAACTCCTTCAGCCCGAACGGGGACGGCATGAACGACATTTTTTACGTTCGCGGCAGGGGCATCAGCGCGGTGAAATCGTTCCGCATCTTCTCCCGCTGGGGGCAACAGGTGTTTGAAAGGAGCAACTGCCAGAGCGACGACCCCTCTTGCGGATGGGACGGCCGGTTCAGCGGCTCGCTGCTGAACCCGGATGTATATATCTACTACGTGGAAGTGGTTTGTAACGGGAACGAGACGATGCTGCTGAAGGGAAATATAACGCTGTTGCGATAAACGCTGGTTTTATAGAAATAATATTATAGATTTGTGTAATCCATAACCTATAGTATCCCATATCCGTGAAAAATGAAGTTACCTAAGAAGAAAAACCTGTATACATTGATTATCAGCCTCCTGGCCTGGCCTGCCGCGGTGCGTGCCCAGCAGGCGGGGTTTTCCTACACAGCCGAGCCATTGAGCCAATGCGCCCCGGTAAAGGTTGCTTTTCAGAATACAAGCACCGGCAGCCCCCTTAATTATCTTTGGGAGTTTGGTGACGGGCGTACGTCTACCGAAACCAACCCCGTGATCACATTTACCACACCCGGGCCTGTTTCCGTAAAACTGACGGCCTATTACACCCTGGCTACCGCCACTGCCACGCGGAACTTTGATATTTACCCGGTGCCCGCAGCTGCGTTTTCAGTAGATAAACAGAGAGGCTGCGGCCCTTATACCGCGACATTTACAGACAACACACCGGGCGGCCATCACCGCACCTGGGATTTCGGCGACGGCTCCGCGCCCGTTACCACCACAGACGCGGTAGTGCAGCACCAATATACGCGGGTAGATACGTTCGACGTGAAGCTCACCGTTGTGAACGCCACCGGCTGCGCTTCCACCCTTGCCAAAACAGGCTACATCATGATAGCCGCGCCTGTGATCACCCTGAACACCGCGCCGCTGGAAGGATGTATCCCTTTCACAGCAAATATGGACGTAACGGTTACCTCCAGCAACAACGATCCGGTTACGCAATACGCATGGATCTTCGGGGACGGGCAGAGCGCCAGTTCCCCCACTCCTGACGTTTCCCATGTCTATACCGCTGCCGGCGCCTATAATGTGAGCCTGTCCGTTACCACGCAGCAAGGCTGCACCGTGCTGAAAAATTTCCCGCAACTGGTGAAAGCAGGCGTAGCGCCGCAGAACGTAAGCTTCTCGGTGACCCGCCCGGACAACTGCGCCGGCACCAGCGCCCGGCTGCTGGCTTCCGCCACAGGAGCCAATCATTACCGTTGGGATTTCGGCGACGGCACCTCGCATGAAGGGCCGGAAAATGATGTGAACCATACTTTTCGTACAGCCGGAAACGTGACCATACAGCTCAGCGCGGGATCGAACGGGTGTTATACCCTGGCGGCGCCTGTAAGCATCAGCAGCACCGGGCCGGTGGCCAGTTTCAACTTCCTGCGCCGCTGCGATTCGAAGAACACTTTCAACTTTACCAATACTTCTCCCGGCTCGCCCACCGATACCTACGAATGGTACTTCGACGATAACTCGCCGGCAGACAACAGCGCCCATCCCACCCATACCTTCAGCCAGCCCGGCACCTACAATGTAAGGCTGACCGTGCGGAATGCCGCGCAGAATTGCATGAGCTCCATTTACCGAACCATACAGGTATTTTCGGCGGACTTCCATACAGGCGTAGGCACTATCTGCCGCAGCAGCGAAGTACCGTACGGCGTGGTGCATGTACCGCATACGCTGGTGGAAAGCTTCGACTGGCGCTTCGGCGACGGCACCACGCTGGTGACCACCGACGTGGATATACGGCGCAAAGTGGAAGTGACCGGCACCTTTTCGGATATGCTCATCATCCACTATAAAGACCCTGCTTATTGCAACGATACCATCATCAAAACAGATCACCTCCAGGTGATCGCGCCCCAGGCGGACTTTGTACCGGCGGCCAATCCCTGCGAAGGGCAGCCTGTTACATTCACGCAGATGTCCCTGCCTTCGCCCAATATACCGATCTCCACCTGGCGGTGGGCGCTGGGCAACGGCAGCCAGTCCGCCCAGTCCGTTCCCGCAGCCACTACTTACAATGCCAGCGGCAATTACACCGTGAAGCTGGTGGTGACCGATGCGCGGAACTGCATGGACTCCATCAGCCGGCAGATCACCGTGAACCCCACTCCTTTCATGAATGCCGTGGCGGCCCAATCCAAAATATGCGAAGGCGCCGGCGTAAACCTCTCGGGGGTGAGCAACGGCACCGTGCAGTGGCAGCCCGCTTACCAGCTGAGTTGCACCAATTGCGCCAGCACAACGGCCACGCCGCTGACCGATACCGTATACAAAGCCATCGCCACCAATAACTTCGGCTGTACCACGCAGGACACGGTACATATCAAAGTAGTGCCCACCGTAAACCTCCTGATGAGCCCTGACACGGCAATCTGCCAGGGCGCCAGCGCACAGCTGCGCGCGGCCGGCGCTACCTTTTACAACTGGGCGCCCAACACCATCAGCGGCGCCAATACCGCCATGCCCATCGTAACGCCCGAAACCAGCACCACTTACACCGTAACTGCCGGGCACGACGTTGCCTGCCCTTCCGCCACAGCGCAGGTAACCGTGACCGTGAAACCCGCCCCCAGCGTAAATGCCGGGCCGGACCAGGTAGTGACCGTAGGCAGCGTGGTATACCTAACCGCCAGCTTCAGCAACGATGTGGTAAGCGGCGAATGGAAGCCCAATACGAACATCGACTGCGCCACCTGCCCGCAAACAGTAGCTACGCCGCGTATTGCAACGGATTACGCTTTTGAGGTGACCAACAACCAGGGCTGTAAAAAAACAGACGTCATGAATGTGAAGCTGCTCTGCGACCAGGGCGTGGTGTTTTTCCCGAACGGCTTCTCGCCCAACGGGGACGGTATGAACGAAATCTTTTACCCGCGCGGCAAAGGCATCCGCATCATCCATTCCCTGCGCATTTACAGCCGCACGGGGCAGGAAGTATTCAGAAGGGAAAATTTCAATATAGACGATATGAGCCAGGGCTGGAACGGCACGATGAACGGCCGGCCGCTGAGCCCCGATGTATACATCTGGCTGTTCGACGGCCTTTGTGATTCCGGGGAACGGTTTGAATTAAAAGGAAATGTAACCTTATTACGATAACATGAAAACGCTGCAAAGCATGAAAAAACTGTGGTTAAGCGCCGCCCTCCTGGCAACAGGAGCATTGGGCGCGCGGGCGCAGGATATACATCTGTCACAGTTCGCGGAAACGCCCATCCTGCGCAATCCCGCACTGATCGGGCTTTTCAAGGGAGATGTTCGTTTACAGGGCGTGTACCGCAACCAGTGGAACAGTGTGACCATCCCGTACCAGACGGGCACGTTGAGCGGGGAAATGAAGTTCCCGGTGGGGAATTACAACGACCACGTGACCGCCGGCATGCAGCTTACTTACGACAAGGCGGGCACTTCCAACCTGCGCTCCGTGCAGATGCTGCCGGCCATCAATTACCACAAATCGCTGAGCGAAGACAGGAACAGCTTCCTCTCCCTCGGGTTCACCGGCGGCTACGTACAGCGCCAGTTCAACCCTCAGCACCTCACCTTCAACAACCAGTACACCGGCGGGCGCTTCGACCCGGCGGCCCCTACAGGCGAAGAAGGCAGGCTGGCCAAGATCGGTTACGGGTATTGGGATATGGGTGTGGGCATGAGCTAC
>CBFHAF010000044.1:0-12895 GCA_965653435.1 uncultured Chitinophaga sp. | reverse complement strand
AATGCCGGGGTTTGCATTGCCGTGGTCCGTGGTGATGATGATGAGCGTGTTCTTGTCTTTCTCCGCAAAATCCACCGCTACCTGTATGGCTTCGTCGAATGCCACCTGGTCGTAGATCAGACCGCCGAGGTCGTTGGAATGCGCGCCCCAGTCCACTTTCCCGCCTTCCACCTGCAGCACGAAACCTTTTTTGTTTTTGTTGAGGCGTTCTATTGCGGTCTTTGTCATTTCCGCGAGGGTGGGAATGCTGGCTTGAAGCCCGGTGTCGTTTGCATGATCCAGCGCATAAGGAATGGCATCTTCATGGAATACCGCCATCAATGGCTGGTTGGCGGCAGCGGTCAGCATTTCCTGCTTAGTGCGCGCTACGCTGAATCCTGCCTGGGCATATTTGGTAAAAAGATCCTGCTTGTCTTTACGGGTGCCCGCACTGAAATATTCTGCTCCGCCGCCCATCATCACATCGAAGCGGAGGCCGAGATATTGTTCTGCAATTTCCGGCTGGGAGCTTCTGCTGGAATTATTCACGCAAAAGCCCGCGGGCGTGGCGTGGGTAATGGGCACGGAGGTCACGCAGCCGGTGGCTTTGCCCGCGGCTTTGAACTTCTGGAGAATGGGGGTATTGAACGACCCGTCCGCATTCACATTCAGCATGCCATTGGGCACGCGCACACCGCCGCCCCAGGCAGAGCTTCCCGCAGCGGAATCGGTCACGAGGTTATCGGCGGAGGCAGTATCCATCAGCCCGCGTTTGGCTTTCCCCTGTTCGTATAATGCCATCCAGGTGCTGGAACGTCCTTCTTTCCTGTGCAGGAGCATATTGGCCATAGAAAGGGTGCCGATGCTCATGCCGTCGCTCACCAGGAAAATGATATTACGGGCCGTGGTGCCGTCCCATTTTTCAGCGGTGGTCTCTTTGCCGGAAGCCAGCAGCTCAGCCGGTGCAAATATGGAAGAGGCCAGCGCCGCAAATGAAGATTGTTGTAAAAATTGTCTCCTTTTCATTTTCAGGATAATATTGAAGCAGTAAAGATGCTCATGTTACCCCGGAAAAGTTCGCTTCCTGTATTAAGGATTTATTATTTATGCGTAAAAGCGCCGCTCCGGCCGGAACGGCGCTTTACCTTTCACCGCCGTAGCTTAGTTAACCCATAAAGTCCAGTCGATGCTGAACTTGTACCATTTGCCGTCGCTGCCTTCCCATTTCCATTCGGGCACTTCTGCCCATGTATTGCCATCTGTGCTCCAAACGAGCTTTTTGCTGTGGATCTTCAGCCACCGGCCGCTTTTGTCGGCCCAGGCACCTTCTTTGGAGGCCGTCCATTCTTTGCCATCTGTGCTTTGCCACAAGCCTCCTTTTTTGTCGAGCTTGTACCAGTGCGCCTGGCCGTTCACTTTCCCTTCCCATATGCCTGTAGGGGATTTCATCCATTCGTAGGAATACGTGGCTGCGGGAATGTTTGTGCTACCGGTTTCTTTGGCGGATGAAGCGCCGGCGGTCATAACGATCGCTGCGCAAAATGCGATGAGTTTTGTTTGCATTTTTAAAATTGTTTTTGGTGTAAGACGTTAAACGATGAATGGGTCCACGATAGAAAGCACCTGGGCCGCAGTCAGCGGCTCGTCGAAGCTTTCGCTGGCGGCATTGGCGTTCACGATCGCGGCAATATTCACGCCTGCCTGCGTGGCAAGTTCTTCGCCATCGTAACTTGCCTGCACTGCCGCGCCTATCCCTCCCGTATCTTTCCCTGTGATCCATGGTTTAAGACTAGCGCCGCGCGCCTTGCGCATCTGCCGGATGTGCGAAGCATGGCGGGCTTCTACGGAATGTATCTGCAAAGCGGCGGTCAGCACCTCGTTGTTGCTCATCAGTTCGGCCGCCCGGCCTTTGTATGCGCGAACGCCGGTGTCTTCGAAGGTCTGCGCAACGGCCAGGAAGGTGTCATAATTGGTAAATACATTCCCGAATGCGCCACCCGCGGTAAAATCGAAGGACGGCTTTGAGACAGCTGTACCTCCAAGCGCGCCGATGGCCGTTTTCAAAAAAGCCACATGCGCGTTCTCATGGTCGCGGATAGTGTTTATGGCTCCCACCGCAGGCGTTCCTGCAGGCACCACTCCCGATGCCGCGCCCATGGTATAAAATTCGGCTTCCAGGTATTCAAGCGTCAGCGCGTAATTGAGCACACCTGTAATACTGCCTGAGGATTGGCCGTAAGCCTTTTTAAACATCCCGCCAAGAGCAAACGGAATAGCTGCCATCGCCAATTTTCCGCTGATCCTGAGAAAGCTTTGCATGGCGCCCCTGCGGCTGTCCAGCCGTTCATACACCTCGGGATCGGTTTTTTCAATTTCCGTCAGAATATTCTGAATGTTCATACAAGATCTTTTAATGTTAGGAATGACTCAGGAAGTGGGGAGATTGCCGCCCCAGAGCATGGATTTAAGGAAGGGTTTGGCGGCAGCCAGCACATCCGCCGGCATGTTCACCACATCCAGCCCGTTTGCGTTCACGACGGTATTGTCTGCAAAAGAACCATTGCTGATAAGATCGCGGATAAGCGCTGCATGCCTTGCTTCCACAGACACGATCTTTCCTGCAAGCAGCAGGTAGTCCGCACTGGTGAGCAATTTGCCTGCACCGTTGTAGGCGCTCACCCCGAGGTCTTCAAAGGTTTTCGCAACGGCCAGCACATTGTCCCGGCTGGAAAAATTAATAGCGCTGAAATTCACTTCCAGGGCAGGAATTGCTTTTGCACCAAGGGCCTTTTTGAAAAATTCGCGGTGCGAAATTTCATGATCCCTGATATCGGCCAGCAGCATAGACTCAGCGGGTGTTATACCACTGTACGGTGTTAATGCCACCTGTCCGTAAAACGCCGCTTCCAGCTGTTCCAGCGCGTAGGCATAGTTCAATATGCCGAAGTCGCCTTTACCAAGATCGATGCTCCCGGGAGGTGCAGCATTTTCATCGTTATCATTTTTCGAACAAGCTGTAATAGCTGCGGCAGCGGATACGGAAAGCCCGAGGGCAGCCAGGAATTTTCTCCTGGGCATACCTTTCCCATGCGGGTTTTCACCCCGCGCGGGCAATAATGTTTTTTCCATAAATGAACGGCTTTAGTGATGGACCATAAAGTCCGGATCAGATTAAAAACTTTTTGGGTGACTCACAAGTATAGATACGTTGTGTAAAAAGAAAAGGATTTTCCTTCAGGATATTTTTTAAACAGCAGTACAACAGGCTGCCTGTTGAAGGCCGCCTTTATTTGCAGTAAAGATCTTTCACATCATGGAATAAGTGATCACTTCGCTTGCGCCGGTAAACCCAAGCTTGCCGTATATTTTCTCGCCGGCCTTTGACGCATGCAGTACGCATATTTCCTTTCCGCGCCTGATGCATTCTTCCAGCAAACGAACCGTCATGCCAGTAGCGAAGCCTTTGCCGCCGTGGGAAGGCAGCGTGCCGATCATATGCAGTCCGGCATGGCCGGCGCTGTCAAAGAATATCATCCCGCAACTGCATGGCGTACCGTTTTCTGATCCGGTGAACAACTTTACTTTTCCGTCGTTCTTCATGCACGCCTCTATCATGCGCGGGTCCACATGATATTTGAACGATTGCGACGCGACAGCCGCAAACACGGCCGCATCCTTTGCAGGAAGGATCTCCAGGCCGGAAACCTCCGGCGCCTTGTTGTATCCCGGGAGCCTGATCAGCATTCCCTTCTGCCGGATCCTCGGCGTAAAGCCGCTGAGGTGTTCTTCAAAAAGAACTGCTTCCGAACCGGTGAAAGTAACGTTGTTGGGGAATTCTTTATTTACAATACCAGCGGTGATTTCTTCCGCCAGTGCTTTTTTATCCTTCACGTCGGCATCTATGCCGAATACGCGCCCCGGCCAGTCTGAAGCCTGTGGCTTTACCACGCGGTAATGCCCCGCATAGGCAATGGTGCCGGCCTGCTCTCCGACATACGTCCAGAATTCGAATAAGTTGTTGATGATGATCGTTTCCTCCTGTATCATTGTTCTGTTCATTGAATGCCCAAAATTCCCCGCGCGGCCGTTCTTCCCGAAAAAATGCAGCCTCCCAGGAAAGTGCCTTCCAGCGAGCGGTAGCCATGCATGCCGCCGCCGCCGAAACCGGCCGCTTCTCCCGCCGCATACAAGCCTTCTATCGGTTTGCCTTCGTTGCCCAGCACCTGCCCCTGCAGGTTCGTTTCCAGTCCGCCCAGTGTTTTCCGCGTGATGATGTGCAGCTTTACGGCGATCAGCGGGCCGGCGGACGGGTCCAGGAATTTGTGCAGCGGCGCGGTCCTAATCAGCTTGTCGCCGAGGTAGTTCCGGGCGTTGCGGATAGCGGCGATCTGGAGGTCTTTGCAGAATTTATTGTCCAGCTCATTGTCGCGTGCTTTTACCTGCGCGAATATCTTTTCATGATCCAGCAAAGGTTCGGGTGTTAGTGTATTCATGCCCGTTACCAAGGCCCTGAGATCATCCGCCACAATAAAGTCTTCTCCTTTTTCCTTGAACGCTTCCACGGGCCCGGTGGCTTTTTTGCCGAACGCACGCTTCAATACCTGGCTCCATTGTTTATTGGTGAGGTCCGGGTTCTGCTCGGAGCCGGATAATGCAAATTCTTTTTTTATGACCTTTTGGGTAAGAATGAACCAGGAATGATCGTAACCAGTATGCCTGAGATGCTGCAGCGTGCCCAGCGTATCAAAACCGGGATACAGCGGGCCGGGCAGGCGATTGCCTTCCGCATCCAGCCAGAGGGACGAATGGCCGGGCAATATCCTGATACCATGATTCTGCCAGATGGGCGCCCAGTTCCTGATCCCTTCGGTATAATGCCACATCCTGTCAGGGTTGATGATGCGGGCGCCGGAAGACTGCGCCGCGGCCAGCATGCGCCCGTCCACATAATGCGGCACGCCGCTGAGCATATGCTGCGGCGGCGGCCCTAACCGCTCCGGCCAGTTCTTTCTCACCAGGTCATGATTGGCGCCTATGCCGCCGGAAGTGATCACCACGGCCGGGGATTCAATATGGAAGTCGCCGGTGATGGTATCGGAACTGCGCTCTCCCCTTTTTACATCCGTAGGCTCAAGCACTACGCCGCGCACGCCTTTCACTGCGCCGTTCTCTACGACCAGCTCCGTTACGCGGTGCCGGAATTTCAATTGTACCAGGCCTTTGCCTGCCGCTGCTTTTACGCGTACGGCGAAAGGCTCCACCACGCCAGGCCCCGTGCCCCAGGTTACGTGAAAGCGCGGCACGGAATTACCATGACCGATCGCACCGTAGCCGCCACGCTCCGCCCAGCCCACTACTGGAAAGAACCGCAGGCCGTGTTGTTTCAGCCAGCTGTATTTTTCGCCCGCCGCAAAATGCACGTAGGCTTCGGCCCATTTGCGCGGCCAATGGTCCTCTTCCCGGTCGAAGCCCGCAGTGCCCATCCAGTCCTGCATGGCCAGCTCCAGGCTGTCTTTGATACCCATGCGCCGCTGCAAAGGCGAATCCACGAAAAACAAGCCGCCGAAGGACCAGAAGGCCTGTCCGCCGAGGCTTTGTTCGCCTTCCTGTTCCAGCAGTATCACTTTAACGCCGTTCTCAGCCAGCTCTTTGGCGGCAACGAGACCGGAAAGGCCTCCGCCGATGATGATAACGTCGGTGCTTGATTTCATGGTCAGCAGTATTGTAGTTGAATATCGCATTTTTTCGGGGAAGTGAAAGCAGCTGTTGTGACCGGTGCTATCCATTAGTATAGCGGGCATGAGCCCGGATAGCGGTAAATTTGCAGCATTAAATCATTATACATGACCCTCAGAAGAAACGTGCAAACCATTGAAACCCCTGCTCCCCACCGGGGTTTCCTTGGAGATGGGCATACCGCCCGCGCAGTGGTGCAAGGGCATTTCCTTCAATCAGACCCATTTATATTGCTGATGGACGATGAAATAAGCGTGCCCGCAGGCGAGCCTGTAGGCGGGCCTCACCCGCATGCAGGGTTCGAAACGGTAACGCTTGCGCTGGAAGGCCAAAAGCAGGAACCCGGCATCCCGCTGAATGCCGGCGATCTTGAAATGATGACGGCGGGCAGCGGCATCGTACATGCCGAAATGCTGCCGCCGCTCACAAAATGGCGCATCCTTCAATTGTGGCTGACGTTGCCTAAGAAAGACCGCTGGGTACAACCCCGGGTGCAAAACCTCAGCAACGCCCAGGTACCGAAAAAAACGGAAAACGGCATGGAGATCAAAGTCTATAGCGGATCACTGGCCGGGCTCACATCGCCGCTTAAAAACCATGTGCCGGTCATTATTGCCGACGTCAGGCTGCAGGCCGGCACCAATACCACACTGCAGCTTCCAGCTGTGTACAATACCTTTTTGTACATGCTCGAAGGAAGCCTGGAAGCCGGCGGCGATATGAAAATGTTGCACGCGGGGCAGACCGCCTGGCTGGACAGGCCTTCCGGCGATTCCCTGAGCGAGCTGCAATTAACCGCAGGCCCTTCAGGCGGCCGTTTCGTTCTGTACAGCGGGCAGCCGCAGCAGGATGAAATCATTGCCCACGGGCCGTTCATAGCAGACCAGCAGGAGGATATTGTACGCCTTTACCAGGAATTCCGCCGGGGGAAAATGAAACATGTAACCACGCTGCCGCCTGCACAGGTCTTTACTTATTGATGCACATAAAATAAAAAGAGCTGCCTTCAAAAGCAGCTCTTTTTTTATGAAGCACTACAAATCCTTTCATTCCACTTCCGCGAGCAGCTTTGCGATGTTCGTGTAAAACGGCCGCACGCTCTGCCAGTAACCTATCCCGATCACATCGAAATGATCGTAACCGTTATAAAGGCCGATGTGATGCCACGCTCCTTTCTCCAATGGCTGCGTGGCATCGTATTCTTTCAGGATGCTGCCTTCCGGGCCGCTCATGCCGTAAACGTTCGCGGCGCCGTCGTTGGGCCACCATTTGGCATCTATCACTACTTTGCCGGAACTGCGCGTATAGTTGCCGAGGCCCATCAGCACGGGCACGGGAAATGCGATGGGTATCACCGCGGGGAATACATCCGGGCGGGGATATTCCCATCCTGTGATCAACCCGCGCAGCGAGGCTTTTGTTGACACTGAAAAATAATATACGTTCTTAGAATCCGGTTCCGCCACGCGGCGCTCCAATGCTGCTTCAGGCGTTACGTCATGACCGGAATAATCCTCCGTTTGCCAGATGGCGCTTTGTTCTACCCTTTTGGCGTAAGCAAGCCAGCTTTCACCGGGCTGCTGCTCGAGCCCCCATTGTTCAAGGCTGAAATCATAGATCTTGTCCACACCCGGGAAAATGCCCGCCAGCGCAGCAACGGAAGTGATCAGCTGGCGCACGAACGGGATATAGCCGTCTTCAAGGATGTACGACAATGTAGCGCCGTTATGCGGTGTGCTGATGGTGGTAACGGATTTCACCCAGCCGGTCTTGTCACCGTTGAATATCTCCGCATGTGCGGGATCCTGCCGCTCCAGCCCATCGCCCTTTTCCAGCAGCGTGACCAGCTTGCGCACAGTAAGCCCGCCCATACTGTGGCCCAGCAGGTGCACCGGATGATCTGCGTCCCACTCAGGATAGATTCCCGGATAATAACGGTCCTTCATTTGCGTGTGGCCGGCTTTGCTGCTGTGGAACTTACCATAGTCCACATGCCCGCCTTTGATGTAATAATACAGTTCCACCGCGCGGTCCCAGTTGCTGCTGAGCGGCCCGACCTTGGCTGCAAATGCAGGGTAACCGCTTTCGGTGAGGAATTGCGGGATATTATCCCAGCCGCCCCAGTAACGGTATTGGTCCATCATATCGCCGGGACTGATACCGCCGAAGCCATGCACCATGATCACGGGAATGTTGGCGGTACGTGCATTCGCATGTTTGGGCATGCCGGTTGGTAAAGGAATCGCCTGACTGATAGGAGTGACGGGCTCATCCGCCAGGGCCTCTCCGGCGCCGGGTTGTGGCGCATCCGCGGGGGAAATCTCTTTTTTACACGCTGCAGCCAGTATGAGCATCAGGCTGAGCAAGGACAGATAACATTGTTTCATAAGCGAAATTGAAAATCAAAAATACCGGGCTCTGGCCCTGTGATGTGGTTAATCGGTAAATATGCCTGTTCAGCCTGTGATTCTACGCTAATCAATTGTTAATGATCGGATTCACAAACAAGGCTGTAAGGCTACGATAATAATGGCACCACCATTTTTATGCTATTTGGATTATTCCACCATCCATTATCCACTTATCTTTGGAGCAGTAACCTAACTGTATGCATGTACGGTTTTATTCATGACAGGATCAGCCGGTTCCGGTAAACACAGGCCCGGAGCCGGTTCTATCAAACCGAAAAAAAATAATCCGCCGTTGACTGATTAACGGCGGGGCATTGGATCAGCACGTAAATGGCCCTGACGGTCATAAAGCGGCCCAACGCATAAATGGCTGACGGCAAAGGCCGGAAACGGCGTCGCCTGCCAGGCTTAGAACAATACAACTTATTCAACGGTTGAAGATGCCGGCCCGCCACCGGTCATCTTTACCGGATACCGGGCCCCGCGGCCCGGTTCTAATATTTCATCAATGCCGAAAGTATCGCACCAGATCAGTATTCCCGGCCTGGAACTGAACAGGGCCAGTAAAATTCCCGCATATAAACAAGTGTACACGCTGCTGCGCGCCGCCATCCTCGAACGCAGGCTGCAGCCGGGGCAACGGCTTCCCTCAAGCAGGCTGCTGGCGGAAAGCATGGGGCTCAGCCGCAACATCATCCTGCTGGCGTATGAGCAGCTTTCGCTGGAAGGTTTTATCACCGGTGCTACAGGCAACGGCAGCTTCGTGGCGGGCACGCTGCCGGATACACGGCCCCGGCTGCCGAAGGAGCAGGCGCAGCCGGAAGAGGTTGTACCGCAAAACGATGTCAGGTTTCAATATCCTGTGAGCGACCGGTTCATGCAAAGGGAAAGCCAGCCGGCTACCATAAAGCCTTTCCAGAACCCAGAACCCGCCATGGACCATTTCCCCTACCGCACCTGGGCCAAATGCGCTTACCGGATATTCAGGAACCTCGAATTTGAACCGCTGAATTATCACGACGCCAAAGGTTACCTGCCGCTGCGCACCGCCATTGCGGACTACCTGCGCGTGAACCGCGCCATCCGCTGCGGGGCAGACCAGATCGTGATCACCACCGGCACACAGCAGGCGCTCAACCTGGCCGCCGCCATGCTGCTGAAGCAGGGCGACCGCTTCTGGATTGAAGATCCCGGTTATGTGAACGCCCGGGCAGTGTTCGAGCATGCGGGCGGCAAAGCATGCCCTGTACCTCTGCATGCGGACGGCTTCGATGTGGACCATGCGGTCAAAAAACACCCGAATGCATCGCTCTGCTACATCACACCTTCCCACCAGTTCCCGGTGGGCGGCACGCTGAGCATCACCAAACGGCTGAAGCTGCTGGAATGGGCTGCCAGGAAAAAAATGTGGATCATCGAAGACGATTACGACAGCGAGTTCCAGTACGGGTCCAATCCCGTTCCAGCGCTGCAGGGGCTGGACCCGCACAAGCGGGTGATCTACCTCGGCACTTTCAGCAAAGTGCTTTTTCCCGGCCTGCGCATCGGCTACATTATTTTGCCGGATAAGGAAATGGCCGATGCTTTCGGTTATGCGAAAGCGTTTGCGGACAGGCAGAACGGCATCACGGACCAACTGATATTACATGAATTCATCCAGGGCGATCATTTCACGATCCATATCCGCAGGATGCGGCAATTGTATAAAAAACGGCAGGAAATATTGCTGGAGCTGATACAGCGGCTGGGAGAAGGATTGCTGCATGTGGAAAAACAATCCGGCGGCATGCACCTGCTGGCCTGGCTGCCGCAGGAAATGAACGACCAGGAAGTTGCGGAAATGCTGCGGCTGCATGGGATATACGCAGTACCGTTATCGGGCTATACGCTTAAGCACAAACAACCGCCGGCGCTGATTCTCGGCTATACCGCCTTTAATGAAAAGCTACTGGCGCAGGGCGTTCGTGCAATGGTGCAGCTGATCAGGGAACAAGCCAGTCTGCTTTCCTGATCTCGTAAATGAAGTTGGGCCGTACCGGCTCGCCGTAATAGGCCACTTCAAACTCGCCGGTCTTCACCGCGCCCAGTTTTTCTATCGCTTTCTGCGAACGGTAATTGGTGGCGCCGATGTGGAACACCACCGTGTCCACGCATTGAAAAGCATGTGCCAGCATAAGCGCTTTGACAGCGGGATTGAAGCCCCTGCCCCAGTATTTGCGCCCGGCGAATGTATAACCTATCGCTATGCTATTTTTCTCCTCATCCAGCTCATAATACCGCGAGCTTCCCACTGTTTCGCCGGTACTTTTATCCAGCACCAGGTAAGCTCCCCGCGATGCAATGGCACCTTCAAAAAATATCCTGAACACTTCGCGTTCGTACCGGTTCCTGTTGGGATGCTGCTCCCACACCAATGGATCGGAAGCCACTGCGTAAAGGGTTTCAAAATGTTCTTCTTTCAGGGGAATAAGCTTTACCAGTTCGTTTTCCAGCACTGCCTGTAGATCCATGTCTGCCATGTTTCAAATCTACTGGTTTTGACCGTTTCCGCAGAAAACCATTTTCATTTATTCTGATGGAGCCATTAAAAAAAATAGACAACCGTACCGGTTGTCTATTTACTGATATCGTCTGCAACGGACTACACTTTATAGTACTGCTCCCAGCCTTTACGCGGGGGCGGGCCGATGAGCAGTTCGTTTGCGCGTTTGTTGTTGGTGATCACTTTTTTCTTCCGGTCAAAAGCAAGTTTTTCGCCGGTCCACTGTGCCAGTACGCCGAGGCAGAACACCTGGCTCAAAGGCCCTGCAATGGCAAACGGAGAGCGGGTCTGCTCTTCGCCTTTGCAGGCTTTGAGGAAGTTGGCGAAGTGGTTGGACGGGCTCTTCGGCACTTCCGGCAGCTTCGAAGCCATTTCCTTCGCTTTTTCTTCAGGGATGATGGAAAGCGTGCTGGCATGCGAACCGCCTTTGAAGGTCAGGTCTTTGCCGTAGATGATCTTTCCGGGATTGAGCTTTGCGGGTTTGATGGCGCCGTTGCTCGGGGGCGGAATGTTCGGGTCGAGGCCTGAAACGCCGTAACCCGCGGGGATCGGCGGCAGGTTATCCAGGCCGTCGTACCATTTCACTTCCAGCGCCGGCATATTTTTACGCTCGGGGAATTTGAAGCTGAGCGTGGTGCTCATCGGGTAGAAGAAATTGTTATGCCCTTCGAGTTTCAGCGGGGCCACTTCGTAAGGCAGGCCAAGGTCCAGGAACTGGTGTGCAGTGTCCAGGATGTGCGCACCCCAGTCGCCCAGCGCGCCCATACCAAAATCGAACCAGCAGCGCCATTGGCCGTTCACGAAATCTTTGTTGTAAGTATGCCCCTGCGTGGCCATCTGCCAAACGTCCCAGTCCAGCGTGGAAGGAACGGATTCAGGCGCGGGGAAGGAAGATATCTTCGGATCCCAGCCATGCCAGCGGCGCGGGGAATTCATGTGCGCGTCTATACGGGTCACATCTTTGATGATGCCTGCATCCACCCAGGTTTTAAACTGGAAGTAGTTGGCTTCGGAGTGCCCCTGGTTGCCCATCTGGGTTACCACTTTCGGGTACTTCTCCGCTGCTTTCATCATCAGCTCCACTTCGTTGAATGTCCGGGCCATCGGTTTTTCGCAATACACGTGTTTACCAAGACCCATGGCCATCATGGTGATGGGGAAGTGAGAGAAATCAGGCACGCCGACAGTTACGGCGTCTATCTGGTTGCCCATTTTGTCGAACATCTGCCTGAAGTCCTGGAACCTCGGCACGTCGGGAAATTGTTTGAGGATGTTCTGGGTGTGGGGAGCGCCCATGTCCACATCGCAGAATGCGACGAAATTGGCGAGGCCGGTTTTGGCGAAAGCTTCGGTGATCTCTGCGCCGCGGTTGCCGATGCCGATGCAGGCAAGGTTCACCTTGTCGTTGGGCCCGATCCTGCGGGGACCGCGCTGCCCGGCCATCAGGATGCCCGGGGTGGCGGCCGCTGCAGAAGCCAGCATGGCCTTCTTCAGGAACGACCTTCTTGAGTATTCGTTGTTCATCTAAGAGGAATTTTAAAATGAGGTTTCCAAAGTATAAAAAATAAAATTCCGGCGGAAACAATTTTATATCAGTGGCTGAGCAGCGCGCACAGTCTTGTATTTCATCGCGCAAACGATCATCGCCACAAAACTTGCCGCCCCCGCCAGCGTGCGGACAACATTGAACATATTCCAGCGTCTCAGATGTTCCAGCCAGTCCTGTGGCGGCGCTTCAGGGTTCCAGGAGCGTATCATCACATTCACCGGCACATTGCCGAACCTTGTTACGAGCAACGATGCTATCGCGAACAAACCCGCAGCAACAGCCAGGTTCCGTACCACACGGTTACTGCGGGCCATCCAGGCGAACCACAACGGCATCGCAAAACCCAGCGCCATGATGGCCTGCATGGAAGCGGAGTTATATTTCATCAGCTGTACCCGGTAAACGAGGTGAACCGCCGGCGGCACATCATAAAACGCCGGCACCATATTCAGCGCGCCGTAATAAAAAGCACCCGCAAGCAGGCCGGTGCACAGTAAAGCGAAGAAAAGAGCCAGCGTACGCATTTGAATTATTATTTCGTTTTCGTTATTTGAACAACTGTTCCCCAATTCATTTTACTTTTGATGACAATCCCATTAGGTTCCCCATATGTTACTTTTAGTCTTCTGTGTGTGTTGACCAACCCGATATGTTTTGATTGTTCCTGATTGGAGTTTA
>CBFHAF010000043.1:0-12972 GCA_965653435.1 uncultured Chitinophaga sp. | reverse complement strand
ATGCCGGGCATATCCTGCCCGGCTGATCTTTTACCCGGGTCATGTCCGCCTGATCCGGCAACCAGCGGTTGCAGGTAAAGGGCGTATTGTTTTAAAGCCTCATGGCCTTTGCGTTGAGCGCATGCGCTATATATCTCCGAAATAATTTCCTTATTGAATTTTGAAAAAAGCAGCAGGATCGTTTCCCGGGCAAGAATTTTCCCCACGGCATTTACGCGGGTCATCCAGAAGCGCTCGCGGAAACAAGGGAACGCTGAAGTATCTCTCCTCACTACATCCGCAAACACTTCCCACTCTTCTTTCGCCTGCGCTCCATGCAACCCGGACTGATGCAGGAACTCCAGCATCATCTCATCCGTAAAATGATTAACGGCCCTTATCATCGCAGCTTCGTTGCGAAGCAATAACTGCTGCAGGCGGGTTATGAATTCCGGTGTGAAGATGTTTGCATCGAACAGCCTCTCTCCTGCCGTAAACCACCAGGGCAGCCGCCCTTCCGTTAAAAAATACAGGAGCGCTTCAGTATCCGCCATTCCTGTGCGCAGCACTCTTTCAGGCGGAACAGCGCCCGGTGGTACATTTGCTGCTGGACGGCTATCCTCTTGCTGCACAGCAGCAACTTTTCCCTGAGTGACAGCTTTCTTCCGGCATTCCAGCAGGCGTTCGCCCAGCATCTGCACCAGCCTTTCGCGGCCTTCCTTCACAAAACTTTCCTGCGTGAAAGTACCCAGGTCAATTTCAATGGAATCGATGATCAGGTGCTCATCCGTTGGCGGCAGCGCTTCAAAACATTCTTCAATGCCGGGCGCAATGATTGTCCGGTGGTGGTTCGCCACAGACTGCTCCCATTCAAAACCGGGGCGTTTGCTGTCGCCCTGCATTTCGAATACCTGCCGCTGGATGATATGTTTATCCGTTTTCAAGATCTTCGTAAATAAGGTTAAGTATTGCCACCAGTGCATTCCTTAATGGCCTGATCGCCGTTTCGTTGGTTTCGTCCGCGATCCATGCTTCCTGCCATGCGCGGTACCTGGCTTCGAAATTCCCGAAGCCTGGCGATCCGGGCGGTGCGCCCGGCAATTCACGGTCCACCCAGAGTATACGCGGCAGAATATGTGATGGGCAGCTTTTGCGCACCTGCTGCTCGGCATGTTTGCGGAATTCAGCGTCGCGGTATTTTTCAGGGCGGGAAAATTCTCTCGGCCCGCCGTTGAAGTCCTGCGCATATCCTGAGGGGAACACAAAGGTTACCTGGAAGGAATACGGGTCTTTCACTTCTTTGATCACCAGCTCTGTAACAGGCGGCTCTGTCGGCGCCAGCAAAAGATGCTCGGCCATATAAAAACCTTCCGCGCTCATAAAGCGGTGAAGATGCTGCCATATCTGCATTACGGCGGCTTTGGCCTGCGCCAGGCTGGCGAAGACCGCCGGTGCTTCCGCTATGGGCGTACCGTCCTGCAGGCGCAGTTCCACGCCGAAAAAGTTCGGGCCCGATTGGGTGATATGGAAATTATCATAACGCAAGCCGCGGCTGATGGCAGTTTGAATAGCCGCTTCGGCAGCTGCAACAGCCAGCGGATCCGTAGCCGCGGTGTAGCCGGCGGAGCTGCGCAGCAGTTCCACACCGGTAAAACCCGGCAGCGACCATAACCTGAACATCTTCTGTATCGGCGGCGGCTCGTCATATATCTCGAAATAAACGCCCGGCTCGAAAAGCAGCGGCCTGCGTTCTTTCACCACTATTTCCAGCAGGTGGTGAAGGCGGCGTTCCAGCGGGGTAAGAGAATGTGTTCTCCAATGCTGCAGCATGGCGTCTACCGCAGCGTTGATCGCAACAGTGGCGGCCGCGGGATTGGGAAATACGTCCGGGCTTACCGCCACGGCATCTTCATCGGGATGCGGTTTGAGCACTACTCTTAGCGATGCGCCTTCCGCCAGTGTGCTGAAGTTAACGGCGAATTTGGCAAGTGCCATCGCTGTGGCTGCATTCATCCGCGCGATGGCTTCGGAAGCCACCGGCGTGGCATGGCGAAGCACAGGCACGCCCGATGCGTCCAGCAGCTGCCAGCGGAAAGCGCCTTGCGCAGGAAATACCTGCAGCAGGTGCGCCGCATTCCACACGGGATTGCCGAACGACTGCGCCCGGTGGCGGCTGAGGGCGGGCAGATCGCGCAGGAAAGCGGATTTCTCGCGGATCAGCTGCTGCGACGCCTGGTCGCGCTGCGCCTGCTGCACCTGCAGCAGCTGCGGCAAAGGCAGCAATGCGGCATCCGGCACGATGGACGCTTCATGGTATGCCAGCGAAGTGGTATCATACATATCCTCGCCGAGTATGGCCAGCAGGTGGTTCAGCACACGGTTGCGGCGTACCAGGAATTGTTCCCTGCTTTCGGAAGCCTGCAGCAACGCCGTTTGGTAACTGTTATTCCCGTCGTTTTTAAACTGCTCGAAGTCTGTGCCATTGAAGCCGCGCAGCAGCTGTGATACCTGTGGCAGGTGGTACAGCGGCTGCTGGAATATGGTCCTTTCTTCATCGGGAGAGGCGGAAAAGAATGAATTAAGGTTGGCCAGCTGGCTGGAAAGCCCGGCGGTCAGCTGTTCGAAAAAGAAAAGATAGCCCTGCAGCTGCAAAGCCTGTGCGCGGCGCGCCACGGTGGCGGTTTCCGGCAGGCCCGCATAACCTACGCCATACACTACGGGCAGGTCCTGCTGGATCGGGTAATAAGAAGATACGGGGTAATTGTCGCCGGAAGGCAGCGCAATATCGTCAGGCCCTGTAACAGGACTGTTCAATTCCTGCTGCTTCCGCGTTTCAAACAAGGTAATGGCCAGGCTGAGATCGTAGGGGATGGCCAGCCCGTTCCTGTAAAATACGATCTTCGATTTGGTAGGACTGAGGTGCGGCACATGCTGCTGGCTGTTGATCAGGCAGAGCGCGTCGCGGGCGTTGGTGGTGATCACCCGGTTGTCCATGAACAATGCCAGGCTGAGGTTGCGTACGGCGCTGATGCGGCGGGTGGTCACGTCTTCACGCTGCTCTACGTCTGTAAGGCGTGAATCGCGGTGCTGGAGAATAAGCCGCAGGATATCCGAAGTGAACACATGCTCCGGCAAATTGGTGGCTGTCAGCTCATCGTCCGGCAAAAAGCCTGAGGCCATCTGGGGGCCTTCAAAGATATCGTCGGCCTCCAGCTCCTGCTGCAGGCCGGGCAGGCTGCGGAAGAGGTTCACCGGTGTAATGTACCGGTCTATGCTCAACAGGATGTCTGCCAGCAGCTCTTCGAGTATCACACCTGCATTCACGTCTATGTTCGCGGTAACGGCCACTTCCTGCAACCTTACGGCCTTGAATGCCGTGAAGTCCTCACAAAGGTTGCGGTAGGCGGTCATATGCCGCTGGATGGTGTGCACGGCGCTACCTGCGCGGGTTACCCAGCGGTTGTATTGTTTCAACAGCGACTGGTCCGCAGGGGAATTATCTCCCAGCGTATCTACCAGGGTCATCAGTTCGCTCAGCACCAGCGGTATCTGCGTAAGCGGGTCCGCCAGCGGGGTGTTGATCTGTGCCACCACGGTAAGGTCCTGGTTGGCTACGGGGCCTACCGGCGGCTGATATTGCACGGTAATGCGGGCAAACCAGGAAGTGGTGCCTTCGATCGGCGTCCAGAACACACCGGGGGCGAAGGCCTGGAAGGTTACATTCTGCAAGGTCACATCCTGGGCAAAGGGGCGTGCTTCTTCTTCATCCCAGAAAGGCAGGGCTACGTCTATCTCCACTTCAAACCCCAGCAGCAGCGGCAGCACGGTTACTGCGAAATTGTTGCTGTTGAGCTGCTTGTCCGCGAATTCCAGCAGCACTTTTATTTTGCCCGCCGGCTCCGATTCCAGCGGGAATACCCATGCATTCTGCACCATCGGGTGGTCGATGAGTATTTTTCGTATATCCCTCTGGGTGATAGGCGCTACAGGCAGGATGCTGGCTGCGGTCACGAAGTCCTGCGGGCGGCCGTTCGCGTCGCTGGCCAGCAGGTCGCGCATGGGCATGCCGCTCCTGAGGCCCATTTCGGTAATGGCATAACAGCATGCTTCCAGCAGGGTGATGCCCGGATCGTGAAGGTTGTGATCCGTCCAGCTGGCGGCTGCGACACTGCGCAGGAGCTTCATGCCTTCTTCACGGAGGAAGGCAAAGTCCTGGCTTTTCATCTCAGGCGGCCCGGCAAAGATGTGGGTAACTTCGTCCATCGGTTATTTTTTACCTTCCAGTTTTTTGATGCGCGCTTCGAGGCCCGCAACACGCTGCGTCAGCTCCTGTATGGCGTTTACCATTACGAAGATCAGCGGGCTGCTGTTGAACATCACGAGGTCTTCCTCCTTTTTCGAACCATCGTCTGTAATGGCGCCGGTAGATGTCATGTAAGGGAATATCTCACGTATCTCCTGCCCTATCACGCCGAACTCTTCCAGGTCCGGGTTCGTGTTGTATTTGCCGTTGTAATTGAAACGTACGGTCCTCACCTTCATGAGTTTCTCCAGGCCGTCTTCAAAGTTGCGCACGTTCTGTTTGGCGCGTTCGTCCGAAACGGCGAACCAGGTGCCGCCTCCTACCGATTTGGCGGCATGGCCCGCAACCTGCAGCAGGTGTGTGCCGTCTGTGGTCGGCAGCACTGCATTGGTGCCGATGATCACGATGCCGTTCAGGTCGATATGCATGCGGGGAGTAAGGCGGCCGTGCGTGAAGGCAATGGGTTGGCCTGCCGGTGCATTGATGTTCACATCGCCGCTGGGACCCTGCCTTAATGCGAAGGTGTTGTTGCCGGTGGCCTGGTTCACATGCGCAAACTGTGCCATGTTCACTGAGCCGCCCTGGCCGTTGCTGATCACCGCAGAACCGAAACGCACGCGTTCGCCGGCTACGTCATTGCTGGCCAGGTTCACATCCAGCCTGTTCACGGGCGGCACCCCGAAGTTGCCGAGGCCGATGTTGCCGCCGCCGTATGCAAAGTGCGCGCTGTTGGCTACCGAAACGAACGGGCCGCTGGCGCCGGCCACGGGGCCCCATACCGCGCCGTTGAAGAATTGTACCTGGCCTGCATTGAAGCGCAGTGTACCGGGTTTGCCCACGGTAGCGTCCGCGAGGTTGAGGCCGGCGGGAATATTGAGATTCCTGTTCACCGGGTCAACGGTCACTGAATCGTCCAGCTTATTGATGAAGGAATCGATGAGGTCTCCGAAATCTGCTCCTGTTGGGCGTTCCCCATCTCTGAATTCCTGTTTTAAATGGGTTTTGCTACGTTCCGCCATGATGAAAGTTTTTAAACAATTATGAAATAATGATGAAATCAAGTCCTATGATCATTTGCCCGATGCCGATCTGCGTGCCCTGGCAAACGGACGCACCGGCCTGCAACGCCTCGATGCGGTGCGCGGTGTTGGAAACAAGGATGGTGTCGGGCCTTGTTGCCGCGGCCACATCCACGGGCTCGCCGATCACGAAATCCACGTTGATGGCCTTGCCCCCCAGCCCTGTCACGGAGTCGGCCACGGAAGGCTCCAGCGAGAAACCGATGATAAAGTCGGTACCGATCTGCATTTCGCCGATACCGCCGCCGATGTTGCTGTTGTGGCGGTGATACAGTTCGAAGTCCACGATAAAGTCCACATACTCGCGCCCTTCTATGAACGCCAGTATTTCGGATGCATGCAGCTTGCCGCCGAACATGATGTCCTGCCCTTCGCGGTAAGCCCAGGGGCTGAGGAATTTTTTGATCTCTTCTTCCAGCACCACCGCGTAATACCCTGGGTCGAACCCGGGATGGAAGCTCACTTTGCAATCCACCAGCAGCGTTTCGTACACGGGATTGGTAACATGCAGCTTCACAAAAGGTGACGTGAAAGTTTCATTCATGAAAGTGCCGATCTCGCGCAGGCGCTGAAGGTTCACTTTGGGCTGAAGCGGGTCCCCGGTAGGCCGTTGCCGCCAGTCAGGCACCACTACCAGCCGCACGTTGCCGGGCCTGAACCAGTCTTCGTTATCGGTATGCGGCAGACATTTTACTTTGAACAGTTCGGGGAAATATTCGAGGATCAGCCTTTCGTAATCCCAGCCGGCAGATGCGCGGTTCTTATGCCGCAGCCTTTCGCTCACGCGGCGGTAAAAAGCAGCGTCCGCTTCGGGATGCTGGCCGCCGAACGACGGGTAAGGCTGTGTTACTTTTTTAAGCGCGGGCACTTTGCGCACGAGCTTGCTCACGGTATTGGGGGCCAGCGGCTGCGCCAGGTGGGCTTCATAACCAGCTGCCCCTGTATCCGGCAACACCAGCGTGGCGGTGCCTGCCTGTGTATATATCTTGCTGATGGCGGCGGCCCCGCCGGGATTATCTGCTACGTGCACGCGCAACCAGCGCATGCCCGCGGGCATCAGGCTGTGCTGAATGGAGGCGTCGCGCCCCATGTTCAGCCTGATGATGCCGGGCTTCTGGAAGCCACCGGTGCTTTCTTCGAGCATGTCCGCAACTGCCACAGGCTGCCAGCGGTGGCCGGCAAGGTAACTCCACTGCAGGTCGCTGCTATCCAGCAAAGCATCACCTTCTACGCTGCCTTCTTCTACCTGGAACAGCAGCGATACGGATTGTGGCGCGTTCGCAATTTGAAGGCCGATGTACAACGCGCCATCGCCGGGCTGCATGGGGATCAACTGGATGGTATCGCTCTTCTGAGACTCGGCAGGGCCGAACACATCCTGCAGAAAGAACTGGTCGGTACCGTTGGGTGCATCCGGGCGGAAGGTATCCGCCGCGGCATAGTCCATGGTAACGGCCTTGAGCGTGGGCGTGTACGGCGGCTTCGGCAGCTTCGGGGCAGAGGCGCTGCTGCCTGTATGTTTGCTCAGCGCGATCACCTGTTTGGTATATGCGGCTGAGAATGCTTTGTGGCCAAAGGCTTCAAAAGGCGCTTCGGAGGTAACGTTACCCAGCTCTTCTTTGGTAGGTCCGGTAAGCACCATGCGTAAAAATCCCTGGTTCACCGTGTTGGTGAAACCTGCGCCGAGCTGCAGCGAAGGATCCCGCACGAAGGGGGCGTTGGCCGTTCTCAGCGAGAAGGTGAATTCGTTGATGGTAAGGTCTTTGGGATTCGCGGTGTTTCCCGCGTCGAATATCGGGAAGGTATGCAGCAGGCGCGTGCTCCAGTTGCGTTTGCTAAGCAGGTCTATCGCCACATGGAAACTCGTGGCGCTCAGTTCTTCATTGCTGCCGTAGTTGGCGTAATGGGATCCAAAGTCAGCCGGCGCGTCCTGCCATTCGAGTTTTATATTCAGCGACTTCAGCGTTTTGCTGAAGATCTCGTAATTGCCGATGTAAAAGTTGGAGCCGATAAGCGGCTGGGCAGTGAAAGGAAGCACCGGTTTGTCTGAAGGCTGGATGGCCTGGTCGTTCTGCAGCACGAGGTTCTTCATCCCGGTTACCTTCACTTCAACGGTCACGTTCTCCACGGTGAAATTCCTGAAGGTCTCCATCAGGAAACTGTCCGGCAGCAGCAATACCCGCATCACGGGCCAGGCGGTGCCGAAGGAAGCGGCATGCACGGCTTCATTGTAAGCAGTAACGGCCGGCAGGGATTCGTTCAGGGTAACGGCCACTTCCAGTGTAAAATCATTCTGCAAGGTGTTGGACTGGTTAGGGACGGGCAGGTCCGGTTTCAGTTCCACTTTGGTTTCCATGCCGGTCCTCAGCCATTCTTTTCCGGTGGTCAGCTGCGGTTCAAAGAAAGGGGTGAATATCTGGAAAGGATGTTTATACCCGGGAACGGACTTGAGCCGCACTTTCATGAGTATCTCCCTTTTCCCTTCCGACAGGAAAAGGTTGGGCGAAGCAACGGCCCAGCCAAGGGAGGCCGTTTGCATCAGCTGCGATCCCTGCGGGGTGGACAATTGCCGCGATCCGAACGGCCTGAAGGCGGTGCCTGTGTTGTTCAGCACCTGCGTTGCGTCGTCCGCTTTAAATATGATGCCTTTGTTGTTGATGGAATATTCGATGAAGCTGCTGCGAAGCATGCCCACAGCGGCCTGCGTGATCACCAGGTCGTTATTCAGCGCATAGTGGCGCGGCAGGCCGGTGGCGGTCTTCCCGCCATCGAGCAGGGTGCCGGCGTTTACCAGCAGCGGCGCGGCGTTCTTCGCAAGCTCAAACAGCACATGCACTTTATCGGGCGTGGCGGGATTCCTTCTGAGCTGAAGAACTTCTTCGTAATAGTAGTCCAGGCGCTTTTTGGTGAGCTGGTTCATATCGTCCCGCGCGATGGCGTATACGCGGAGGTAAGCCAGCAGCAGGGCCAGGTGAGGGCTGAGGTCGCGGGTATTGGTGAGAAAAGCCTGGAGCTCGTTTTCGCCCATATTCTTCAGCAGGTCGAAGAATGCCTGCCAGTCGCCCTGCGGCATCTTATTCTCGTCGTAGTACCTGATCTGCCCGGCCATCTGATGTACAAAGCGTACCAGTTCGCTGGTTGTACGGCCGTCCAGCTTCACGGCACCGGGGTCCAGCGCGGGCTGCACGCGGGCAGTCTGGTTCACACCGTCGGTAGACAGCAGGTATTGAAAGATATTTTTGCTGGTAATGCTCATGTTACTTTTCGGTTAGGTAGAAAGGAAATACCAGGTTGCTGCGGCTGTTGGTGCTTCTCACGGTATAATCCACGTGAATGCTCACTTTACCTGCCTCCCTGTCTTCGGGCAACAGCTTCACTTCGTTGAGGTCTATCCGGGGTTCGTACAGTATAAGTGCTGTTCTGATCTCGTGCTGGATGGCGGTGGCGGTGGTGGTTCCAAGGGATTCGAAGATCCAGCGGTCACGTTTCCAGCCGAAGCCGGGCTGCATCACGCGTTCGCCCAGTTCCGTGGAGAGGATCAGGGAGATGCTGCTGCGGATGTCGTCTTCCGCTTCCAGCATTTTAACTTCTTTGTCGAGTTTGGAAAAGACGGGCGGGAAGCTCCATCCTCTTCCGAGAAAAGCATTTTCCTGGGGCATCGCAAAACAATTTTAATTTATCGGCCTTTCATCATCATTCGGGGCGCACAACAAACTTTCTTTTCATTTCCGGGGAACACTGAACAGTCTTCAAAACATGTAATTTCAAACAGATAACATTCAATATTTCAATTCACCGTTCCAAAAATTTTGATCTTCAACCACCGATCATCACAGTAGGACAGCCCGCTACTATCGTGCCTCCGTGAGCTGTGCTGTCGCCCAGCCGGGCTGCGGGCATGCCGCCGATCATCACGGTGGCTGAACCTTTCACCACTGTATCCGGAGGGCCGGTGCAGGTGCACATGTCTCCCACGCGTAACGCGGGCACTCCTCCTATCATCACCGTTGCGCCGCCCGGCGGCAGTGCGGGGCCTCCTACGTGGGGCACGGTTCCCGTTACCATGGGGCAAACGTGCATATCGCCAACTCTTGCTGCTAATGACATATCGGTCAGTTTATCTGTACAATGGCTCCTTTGATCACCGTATTCGCGCTTGAGCTGATCTCCGTCCCTGCCGATCCTTCCGCCTTGAACTGCGTGCCGGCCTTTACTTCAAAGCCGGTGGAGCTTTCCAGCTTCACGCTGCCGGAAGCCTTCATGACCAGGTCTTTCGCGCTTTCGATGCTGATACCGTCCTGCGACATAAGGATCTTGTTGCCGTGCTGGTCTTCCACTTTTATTTCCTTCGCATCTTCGTCCATCACGAGCATGTTGCCGCCGGGGGTATCTATGGTGAGTGTTTTTTTGTCGTCGTTGAAAAGTATGCGCATGCCGCTGCGGGTCGTGAAACCTTTTTCGTGGTTATCGTCCGCCGCGGTAAGCGGCAAGGCTTTTGCGCTGCTGTGCAGGGCGCCCAGCACGACGGGATAACGTGGATCGTCGTCCAGGAAACCTACGATCACTTCATCGTCCACCTCGGGAAGGAAGAAGCTGCCGCGGGAGCTGCCTGCGTCCAGCGTGGATACGCGCGCCCAGGTGCCTTCGCCTTCCAGGTCCACAGACGGCACTTTCACCCTGATGCGCCCTTCGCCTTCAGGGTCGCCTTCAAGCGCGGTCACAATCCCGATGTGAAGGCCGTTGATGCCGGGCAGCAATGCGCCCGCGGCTTTCACCTGCACTTCAAATTTTTCGGCATGCAGCTGCGGCGTCATGCCCAGCTGAAGGTCGCACAACCAGTTGCCGGAGCTGATCTCGTGCCGCACGCCGCTCACCCAGCCCATGCCGTTGAAACGTGTGCCCACGCCTTCCAGCGCTACGGTGATGCCGGGCAGTGCTTTTGAAAAGCCCTGCACCCTGGCCCTGCCGCACATGAATGCCATGCGGCTGCGCAGTGCGCGGGCATCCGCCCAGTTCTGCACTTCCTCTTCGCTCATGCGGCCGGTCTGGCGCAGTGTAAAGAGCGGGATGCCGAATTCCGCGGGATCAAGATCGCCGGGCGTTGTCCAGCCCGGGTCGTTGCTTTCCGCTTCCAGCAAGGCCTGGCCGGAGGGATCCCAGGCCTGGGCTTTCACGCTGCCATATTGGTTGTTGGCGTCTATCTCCGCATCGAACTCGATGAGGTTGGTGCCGTAACGCAGCGTGGCCAGCGCGGTGGATTCCACCAAAGGTTTTTTGATGTCTATTTTCCCTTCATGCGCAATCGTGATGAACCCTACCGATTCTATGCGGCTTACGAGGAAGTCCCAATCCGTGCAATCGAACTGCACCATCTCGGCATGCGTAACGGGCGTGTCTTCCACCTCGCCGGTCAGCCCTTCTTTGTCGAGAATAGCGGAGGCGATGTCGCTGTCCTTCATTTCTTCGTACAAAGCGCTGTTGCGGCCGATGGTGAGCATCACGGCCTTGTCGCGGCATTCCACCACGAGTTCCGACCGTTGCTGCCGTACGCGGATGGAATGGCGGGTAATGATGCCTTTGAAGATCATTTCATCCACCATGTGGTAACCGGCCAGTATTTCTATTTCGTTGCCGGGAAGGAAATGATCCTGGTTGCTTACGGGCCAGTCCGCCAGGGCTGCATCACCGTCTGAGATCACGATGCAGGCGGAAGGGATGCGGTTAGCCTCGTTATGAACGGAAATGGAATACACGGGAATATCGCCGGGTATGGGCTGGCCGTTCACATTCACTGTGAAGGTCACAAGGCCCATGTCCTGTTCTACCGGTAATAATTCTGTGCCGTTCATGGTTTAGTTTTTTTAGCGGGAGGAAAGAATATCTCGTTTCCTTCCCTGAGTTGCCTGAAATTAAAAAGCTTGTTCACCTTCGCCACTTCGATGTAATAGGCCGGCGTGCCGTAGATATTGTTGCTCATCAGCAGGATGTTGTCTCCCGCCACTACTTTCCGCACGTGCGTGAGGTCCGGTGAATTTTTATTTTCTTCCAGCTCACGCAGCATGTCGGAAATGGAACCTTCGAAGGTGGCCCGCGCTTCTACGCGGAGCGGCGAACCGTCCGGGCCGAAAAGTTTATAGTTGAGCGAAAGGCTTCCGAGCACGCCTTCGAACACGAGCTTGCCCCAGGTGAGCTGCACCCGGCGGGGCGAGTGGCCGCTGCTGTCGAAGGTGTACACCACCTTGGCGAATTTTTGCAGCTCTTTGGTCACGTCGTACGGTTCGTCGCCGCTGAACAAACCGGCTACGGCGCCTGCGATGGGGACATTATCCAGCGGGCCTGCAGGCGGCGGTATTACGCCGGTGCCGTCGAACAGAAAGGTGAATTCCAGCGCGGGCGGTGAAGTGCTCACGTATTTGGCATCACTGCCGGAGTTGCCGGGAGCGGGCGCACGGTCGTAGTTCACCTGGTAATTGATGGTGTAATTATCCGGGTTCACCTGTACGCTGTATTTGTCCTCATCGTCGGTGCTCAGCACGGGCGTTTCTCCCGCCTGCTGCGGGGGGCGGAAGGCGACGATGATCATCTTCTCGAGTTTGCCGGTACCAAATAAGGAGTCCAACATCGGTTATCTTTCTTTTTGTTGTTTGAGCGCTTTCATAACTTCCTCGGCACACCTGGCAACGATCTGCTGCATATCGGCGGGGCTTATGCCCCATTGCGGGGACGAACCGCCGGAGCTGCCGCCGGATGTGGCCTGCGGGCTGTTCTCCACGCGTGCGCGTATCACCAGTTCACGGATCTCTATGGGCATGTGTGCATGTTTTTTAGATACTGATATCGGCACTTACCGAAGCAGTGAGCCCTGCGGCCAGGTCCAGCGCCACGCTTACGGGGTCGTAGTATTTGAAGTACTGGTACGACAGCACCAGCGTTTCCACCACGATCTCGTTGCTGCCGGCGTTGATGCCGCTGACCTCCAGTTTTTTCGGAATGGCGTTGATCAGGTACCAGTTGTACAGCGGCACGTGATCGGCATTCATGAGGGAGATCATGACGTTGCTCGGTTTGAACTTGAACTCGTCTATCGCCTGGCGCGCCCAGTGCAGGATGCCTGAGCCTAGGAACTTGCCTCTTTTCAGCGTTACATCCCCGTACTTGGTGCGCACAGGCAGATTGTGCACGAAACGGTGCTCGCCGCCTTCCGGCTTCGTTTCCATCTCGATGTCCACGCTCAGCCCGGATACTTCCTGGAAACGTACATCGTTGGGAAACTGGGGCAGTATTTCGAACAGCACCAGGAAATGGAACCCGACCTGCGGGGTATCGAATGCAGACATAACGGTTATTCGTTTTGGATCACAAGGCCTTCGTGTACCAGTTCAATGGATTCTATGGCTACTTCGTTGCCATCTGCCTTCAGGTCTGTGCTCTGCACTTTGATGGGCCAGGCATTTTTCACCTTCCATACCACTACCGGCTCATGGTTTTCGTTGAGCAGGCTGATGGTAACGTTGCGGCGTTCGATGGTATTGAGGGCTACGGTGTTCCACCAGGTGTAGAATTCGTTGTCGCCTTTGAATGTGCCGCGTTTCATGGTGATGTTGCTGAACT
>CBFHAF010000042.1:0-12999 GCA_965653435.1 uncultured Chitinophaga sp. | reverse complement strand
CCGTATTTGTTATATACTGTATCGTCCTGGGTTACAGCCATCCGGTACACCAGCTCCTGTTTGCTGCGGTCTATCGCGTTGGCGGACTGTATGGACAGGTTGCCTTTTCCTTTTACGGACAGCCCCGGCACCCAGTCGTCCAGGTCGTAACGCAGGTCCACATTCGCCATCACATCTTTACTGTTATCCTGGATGTAGCCGCTGTTGAGCGTTTGAGACAGCAGGTTGGCGGTCAGGTTGTTCGTACCGCCCCAGCTGCCGTTAGGGTTGTAGACAGGATATGCGTTGTTGGGCGTTGCCAGCAGCGTTCCAAGAATGTTGCCGGTTCCGGCGCCGGGCTGCGTTCCTTCCTGCAGGCGGCCAAAGATCTGCATGCCTACGTTCAGGTTATCGGTCACGTCTATGCTCACATCGGTATTGATCAGGTACCGCTTCAGACCGGCATTGGTGTTGTAGCTGGCGCCGGGAGCGGTTTTGAACATACCCTGCTGATCGGTATAGTTCAGCGAAACAGAGTAACGGGCAACGTTGCCGCCGCCGTTAACGTTCAGATTGTATCGGGATAAAAAGGCATTGTCTTTCAGGATCGCGTCGTACCAGTTCACATCCGGGTGGGTATATGGACTGGAATGGTCGCGGAAGGCGAGGAAGTCGGCTTCTTTATACAAAGGTTCCTTGCCATCGTTCTGCAAAGCTTCATTCAGCAGGTAAGCATATTGCCAGGAAGGCAAAGGCTTCGGCAGGCGGATGGACTGCTGCACGCCGGTTTGCGCCGTGAACGACACCCGGGGCTTGCCTGCCCGGGCGCGTTTGGTGGTAACCAGCAATATGCCGCGCGAGCTGCGCTGGCCGAGCATGATGGTAGACAGCCCGTCTTTCAGCACGGAAATGGATTCAATGTTTTCGGGATCGATGGAAAATATATCGCGCTGTACGCCGTCCACGATCGTCACGGGCGTCTGTCCGCGCAGCGACAACCCGATCTCTGTATTATCGCTGGGCTCCGGTGCGCCGGGCCTTGGAATATTGCCTACGAATATGTCGATATCAAAATTATCGCCGGTAGCGGGGTTGCGGAAGCCGCTCACCTGCTGCGTGTACAGGCCTGCCAGGCGCCCTGGCAGCGCATAAGCGTACAGCGTGGCCGGGGTGGTGGCCAGCTGGTTGGTGTACACCGTGGCCACGGAACCTACCAGGCTCTTCTGCGATGCTTCGCCATACAGCACCGGAATGCGTTGCGGCGAGGGAATATATAATTCCTCCAGCCGCAGGGCTATTGGTTTTGCATCCCGCACTTTATGCTCGATAGTATAGTATCCGGGATATTGAACGACGAGTATATTATTTACCGCTGCTTTTATGGTGAAGTTACCTGCGGCATCGCTACGGGTACTGTCTGTAGCGCCTTTCACGAAAATGGCCGCCCCTGCAACCGGCTGGCCGTAATTATCCGCCACATAGCCGGCTGCCGTACCGGGCTGCTGCGCCTGCACGCTCCCGCAAAACGCGAGCATAAAACAGGCAAAGGCTGAAATATATTTTTTGATGTAGCTGTGAGCCATTGTATCAGTTTTATGGAACGATGGTGGTTATTGGCATTTGAATGTGTACACAAAAGGATTTGCCGTGTTGCTGTACCCCACTTTAATGGTACCGGTTGCATCCGTAAAGAAATATTCTATCTTCTCCAGCGTTTGCCCGTCCTGCATATTAAAGTAAGCGCGCGGCCAGAAGGTGATGGCCGATTTATTGCCGGTGTATTTCTTCAGTTTCGTGGCGTCGGTTTGTGCGCAAACATCCAGTACCTGCCCTCCGGTGGTATATCCTTTGGCGCAGAGATAAATACTGCCTACGCCGTTCAGCGGTGTCGGCACCACGTCCGGGTCAAAGCTCAGCGTCAGGAAATCGTTGTCTGTAGCCAAACCGGGCGTAACAGCGGCAATCGCGGGATTACAAAAGTCGATCAGGTCGCCTTGCCCGTCAGTAATGCTGAAGCAGTCTTCGAACTGGCATTTGTACACGTTATTGGAACCAAATACATCGCTGAGGCCTTCGCTGCTGGTACCCAGGAAATAACCGGTCTTGAACTGCATGTTCTCCGGCCCTGCTTTCAGCACGATCTTTACATCGATGTTCTCCTTTACGCCCTGCGGCACGTTGTAGGCCTGCTCCGTCCAGAATACGACCCATTCCAGCTGGTCCGTCATGTAATTGCCGCCCATGCCGAAACGTTCTTTCAGCGCAGCGGGCCAGTTCTTCCCGTTGGCGGCGATCACGTTCGAAGGTACCAGCACCATTTTGCCATTGCCGTAAGAAGTGGTGGTATAGGTGATGTTGGAATTAGCAGAAGCCGCCCAGCTCTTGGGCGCCAGGAAGCCAATGATCAGCCGTACGTTGCTGCGCCCGCCGTCCGCCACGTCTATGCGGTTATGCATAGTGATGGTCATTTCCTCCCCCGCTTTGGCGGATGTAGGCTGGTCTACGCCTTCAAGGAACACGCAGCCTGCCAGCAGCAACAGGATCAGGCAAACGCCGTATAAAAGTTTTTTCATGTCTTGTTTTTGTGTTGGATCAGGGATTCACTCTTTCGAGCGTATACAGGTAAGTGTTGGCGGCGCAGCCCGGGCTGAACGAAAAATTCATATTGCGTTTCCCGTTCACTACCGGGTAGGTAAAGCTGCTGCTCACCGCGGCCCCGCCGGTTTGGCTGAAAGTGATCCGGAACGGGTACTTCGGGTCATCTATCGCATAGCTGCCGTTTTTGCTGACAATGAACGGCAGCGGGTTTTCGATCGTGTATTGCTGATCGGCGGTGAAACGGATCCTGAATTGCGTGAAATCGGCAAGTGTAGTAATGTCTATCCCATTGCGCATGGCTTTGGTGATGCGCCATTCGCCGGCGATGTCTTTCGCCTGCTCAGGCACCAGTATTTCTTTGCGTTTGCAGGAGGTGATGACCAGTGAAAGCGTCATCAGCAAACATATCGGGAGTGTGAATTTCATGTTGTTGTTTTTTACCAGGAAGGATTTTGTTTCAACTCGGGCGACTTCGCGGTTTCCCCCTGCGGGATAGCCCACAGGTACATGGCTTTCCGGAAATTATGCTTGCGCACCGGGAAAACGGTATAGGTGACGTTGCTGCCGTTGCGCCTGATCTCCATGCCGGTCATTTGTTTATTCTCCGTTTGCTCGGCGATCTTCCACCTTCTCACGTCCCAGAAGCGGTGACCTTCAAAAGCCAGTTCTACCCGGCGTTCGGCGCGGATGGCTTCGCGCATCCCGTCTTTGGTAAGCCCTGGGGCAAGCTGGTAGGGCTGCAGGCCGGCGCGTTTGCGCACCAGTTCAACCGCGTTGTATACATCCTGCGTCGGGCCGGCGTATTCGTTGGTGGCTTCAGCGAAATTGAGCAGCACTTCCGCATAACGCATCAGCGGGAAGCAGCGGTTGCTGCCGTGGATGAAATTGGCGGCGATGTTCTCATCCAGCATCTTATTCGTGTAATAACCGGTGGGAGTGCCTGCATGCACAGCATCCTGGCTCACGCCTTTTCCGTCGGGGCCGAGGTAGATGTTCACCGGCTCTTTTAAACCTGTGTTCTGTATCAGCGGCATCTGGTCGCGGATCACGGAATAGGCCAGCCGCGGGTCGCGGTTCCTGTAAGGATCATTGGGATCGTACCCGGATGCAGGATCGGTAATAGGCAGGCCGTTTGCCATGTTAAAAGCGTCCACGAATTCCTGGTAAGGGAAACCGCCCTTTGCGCCATTGCGCGACGGCGGCTGCCATGCTGATTCCAGCTCGCGGTTGCCTCCCTGCATTTTGGCCAGGATGTATTCAGGGTTCACGCGGAGGGTGAACAGCTTGTAAAAGCCATATCCCGGCGTTGTGGTATTGTCTTCGTTGAGCGAATAGGCCGCAGTGTTCATTACTGCCAAAGCAGCATCAGCCGCCAGCTTCCAGCGTTCCGGATCGGCATCGGCATACCCGGTGATATTATTTCCGGGCTCTATGCCGCCGCCGTTGAACAGCGGGCTGGCGGCAAACAGCAGCACTCTTGCCTTTAATGCCAGGGCAGCTCCTCCGCTGGCCCGGCCATAATCCTCGCGTATCCTCACCATCGGCAGCGAAGCGGCTACGGCGTTGCATTCGGAAACGATATAGTCCACGCATTCCTTATAAGTGTTGCGTACCGCCGGGATCTTGTCGCTCACCTCATAGACTGCATCACCCAGCAGGGGAACACCGCCGTAATGTTTCAGCAGGATGGCGTAATACCAGGCCCGCAGGAAGCGCGCTTCCGCGGCCATCACGTTCCGGATATGCGGAGGGATCGGCGCCCCGGGCAAATGCTTCAGCAGCTGGTTCACCCTGCGGATATTGGTATAGGGCAGGTTCCAGGCATCGTTGCTGATAATGGTCGGGTTTACGGTGCCGGTCGCAAACTGGACCGAGGTGGTGATGGTAGCCGATTTTTGAGCCTCCGCCTCGTCGCAGGCCGCATCCAGGCCGCCGTTGCCAAAGCGGGTAGCGTTTTCGGTAAAACCGATGTCGATGTAAATGTTCGTAAGGAAAGCCACCGTACGGGCGCTATCCGTAAATACTGTCTGCTCGTTCAGGTTGGTAGTTTCGGTCTGATCCAGGAAATTCTTTTTTCCGCAGGAAGACAGGATAAACATTCCCAGGCACAGGCATGCAGGAGCAGCGAACGTGAATTTCATTGTCATAACGTTAATACGTGGAAGCGTTCAGCTTTCGGTGATAAAATTTGCTATCAGGGCATTACTGGGACGGCCTGTAAAGTTTCCTTGTACACCCCGCCGTAATGCAGTATTTTTTTTGAACCAGTTACTATTGTCCTACCAGTAATGACACCTTAAAAAGACGGTACCGCCATTGCAGGTATAAATTTTTAAAGGAAAATTTCTGTAGACCGGTAACCTGTCATCGTGGCAAGCAGGGCCAAAGTGGCTGGAGAAGCCCGTCATTGCGGGAGACAGCGGGAATACTGTGCGGAATGACGATGAACAGAAGCCACTATTGGAGCCGCGGACTAAAGCGAGGAAAAGCCCGTCATTGCGGGGAGCAGCGGGGGAGGGTGCCGGGCGCGACGAAGCAATCTCTCCCAGTGCTGTGACATGCCAACTTTAACGTTGGAGATTGCTTCGTCGCCCCACCCGCTTTGGCCCGCGCCGCTCCTCGCAATGACGGCTTTCGTTCGCCGTCTTTCTTCAGGCTTCCACGGCTTCTTCCGGTCAGCGGGAGACGCCGGTAAAAAATGGCAGTGAATTTCTATTGCTTTCCCCAGTCCCTATCAGGCTCACTCCCCATCTCCAGCAGGAGCGTTCCCCCCGCGGCGATGCTGGCATGGTCGATATAACTGTGATGATAAGGTTTGCCGTTCAGCCAGGCCCGGCGGATGTAGCGGTTGGCCGGGGAATTGTTGCGGGTGCTTACGGTGAACCGTTTGCCTTTGGCATAGGCCGGGTCCAGTGCGATGGTAACGCCGGCGAACACGGGACTGGTGATCTCGTAGCGGGTGCTGCCGGGGCAAACCGGGTGCAGGCCGCTGGCGGCAAGTACGTACCAGGCAGACATCTGGCCTACGTCTTCATTACCCACCAACCCCTCTACGGAATTGCGGTAAGCCCGCGCGCAGATCTCCCGCGTCCATTTCTGGGTAAGCCAGGGAGCGCCCAGGCGGTTGAACAGGAAAGGAACATGGTGAACGGGCTCGTTGGCGTGGTTGTAATAATCATTCCACATCATGTTTTCCGGCACTTTGTCGAAAAATGCCGTCAGATCGGCGAGCACTTTTTCCCGCCCGCCCATGAGGGCCACCATGCCGGGCACATCCTGCGGCACGAACCAGCCTTGCTGGTAGGGGCTGCTTTCGATGGTGCCATATCCCTGGCGCATGCGGCCCTCTTCCGGCCATGGCTGCCAGCTGCCGTCGTCATTACGCGGCCTGAACCAGGCTTTGCCCGTATCGAATACATTCCTGTAATTGCCTCCGCGCGACAGGTATGTTTTTTCATCTTCTTTTTTCCCTAATGCGCCGGCCAGCCTGCCCAGGCACCAGTCGAAATATGCGTATTCCAGCGTGAGCGATACGCTCAGGCCGCCGGTGGAATAACCTTTGCTGCCGTTCCCGAATTTCTCCACGGAATTTTTAGCGAAAGAATAAGCCTTTTGCACATCAAAGCCACGTATCCCTTTCAGCCAGGCATCCGCAATAACGGAAACGGCGGGATTACCGATCATGCAGCCGCTGTAAGCATTCAGGAATTCCCAGCGCTCAAGGTAACGGTTGCCGCTTTCATCCGCCAGCGTAACCAGCGAATTGATCATATCGTTCACCACACGCGGGTTGATAATGGTCTGAAGCGGCATCTGGCTGCGGAACACGTCCCATCCGCTGAAAATGGTCCGTTTGCTGAAATCCTTCACCACATGCACTTCCCCATCGCCGCCGATATACTTCCCGTCTACGTCCGAAAAGGTGCGCGGGTCTATCATGGTGTGATACAGCGCGGTGTAGAAAACGGTCTTCTCTTCCTCCGTGCCGCCGGAAACAGTCATCTTTCCAAGCGCTTTGTTCCAGAGGTCTGTAGCGCGCCGGCGCACGAGGTCAAAGTTCCAGTCCTTTATTTCCGCTTCCAGGTTGGCTTTGGCGCCTTCTACGCTAACGAAGGAAATACCTGCTTTCATGAGCACGGCTTCGCCAGCAGTTGTTTCGAACTCAGTGTAGAAGCCGATATGTTTGCCGGATTTTTCTTTTGTGCCGGGCAGTATTGCCGCTTTGGCGATCTGCTGCTGGTAACGCGCGCTTTCAATGTCTTCGCGCCTGCGCGTCCAGCCGTCGGGGATATCCACGCTCCATGTACCGTAGCTGGAAAGCGGCTTGCTGAACTGTGCGTAAAAATATACGGTGTAGTTGCCTTTGCCGTCGCCATTGCCCCAGCCGCCTCCATCGGGCGTGCACCGCATGAAGCCGGCAATCGTATGATCATCTATCACCTTCACCTCCTGCCAGGTGGAAGTTCCTCCCACCCTGCGCGCCAGGTCGATCTGTATGCGTGATTGCCGGTGCGCGGGAAAAGTAAACCGCATGATACCGCTGTGCGGCGCGGCGGTCATCTCGGCCTTGATCCCGTGTTCAGTAAGCAGTACGCCATAATACCCGGCTGCCGCTCTTTCGTCCTGTTTGGAATACGTGGAGCGGTAACCTTCTTCAGGGCGCTGCTGGCTGCCCGCGGAAGTCTGCAGAGGACCGGTAGCGGGCATTACCAGGAAATTCCCCAGGTCGCCGAACCAGCCGATGCCGCTCATTTGCGTAAAAGCAAAACCTTCGATGGTCTTGTGCTCATAACTGTAGCCGGAGCCGTTGTCGCCGCCGGTAATGGTATTGGGGCTGAGCTGCACCATGCCAAAAGGAGTGGCTGCGCCGGGAAAGGTCTTGCCCAGGCCATGGTAAATGCCAGCCGCGCCTTCGCTGGTGCTGGCGCCGATAAACGGATTCACATAAGCAGCAGGCCCCTGCGCATTGGCGGAAATGGCAAGCTTTGCAAGAAAAAATATGGTAGCGGTGATTTTCACGTCTTTAAATTTTTACGATCTCTATTTTATGAAGAACAGGTTTATTCAGGGAATAGATCAGGCCAACGATCGTGTCGATCTCCTGCTGCCAGACGGTCCGCAGTTCTTTATACATGGCCGTTTCATAATTCTCTTCGTGGTAGCGGAGCATGCCGTCTGTTTTTGCATACCTGCGAACGCTGTCCAGTGCGGCGGCATTGTCCTGCAGGCGCATGTTCTTTTTGTCAAAGAAATTCCCCTGTATCCAGTAATACCGGCGGAGGCGGGCTTCCACCTCGGCGCGGCGGAGGTTGAGCTGCATGATGGAAGTGGCCTGTTTATATTGCGGCGTTTCCGGTACGGTGGCCAGGTTGATGCCGCTGGCAAACGCGGCAGCGTCCCATTTCCCTACGGAATGGCCATCTATCAGCAGCTTGTATTCCCCGGCTTGCAAGCCCTGCACCTGCAGCACTTCACGGTTGAAGTCCTCCGTAAAAGGTATCCATTGCAGCGCATCGGACTGTTTCTGGTTGTTGCCCCACATCCGCGCCACGGTATCTACCGGGAAAGGCAGCGATTGGGCAAGGTAACCGAAACTTACTTTCCCGGCGGAAGCGTAAAGATCACTGACATTGCAATTCACAGCTTGCTGCAGTTTCCCGTCAGCAGCGTTGATCCGTATATCCGCCACCGGCTTGCCGTCCAGGCCCTGGCTTTTCAGGAACAGCGCAGCCATTACCAGGTGCCCTGCATTGCCGGGGTGAACACGGTCAGGCCCAATGAGGGTGAAGGCTGAATCTTTTTGCTGGAGCTGTGCATTTAATGCGGTCATGGGACGGAACAGGTCCGCAAAGGGCCAGTTGTTCCGCTTTGCAGCCGCTTCCTGGAACTTCACTACTTCCAGCATGGCCTGGTGTTTGCCGCGGAACACATTGCCCCCGATCTTAGCCGTTTCGTCGTATGGCGGGGACGACATCAGTATCTTCCGTATAGCCGGCAATTTCAACAGGCGCTGTTCTACCATCACATAATTTTTCCTCGAAGCTTCTATGCGCTCAGCCGCGGTTTTATCTGAATCGCTGTTATTGAATTCAAAATAACCCGTGTCGTTCATACCGAAAGTGAGCACCAGCACATTCGGCTTTTTGGCAAGGATGTCATAATCCAGCCGCCTGTATATGTCGGACGCTTTGTCGCCGCCGATGCCGCCGTTCAGGATAACGAGCTTCCTGCCGGGGAAATGGGTCATGTAATAGAGATAGATGTACGACACATATGCGCCGGCTTCGGTGATGCTGTTACCAACAAATATCACACGGTCGTTCTGCTGGAAAGGCTTTACCTGCGCCTGTGTACACAGGGATGCAAGGCTTAGCCCGAAGGAATACAATAACTTCTTCATATCGTGTTTTTAGTTTTTTATGATTTTTTGTTTTCTTAAACCATCGCAGGGCCTACTCCGTCGTTTCGAGGAGCGGTGGAGGAACGTGCGGGAGCCGCGACGGAGCAATCCCAGAACACTGGGCATGTCAATTCAATGCAGGAGATTGCTTCGTCGCCCCACCCACCTGGGCCCGGCTACTCCTCGCAATGACGGACTTTTTTCTTCCGCGTTGGTCGTGCAGTTCCTAATGACACTCCCAAGGTCACACACAGGGTTTAATAAATTTGTTACAAGCATGCGGATCGTCATCTTAATTTTTTACCGTTGCATTTTTAAGCCGGATGGTGCGGATGCCGAACCTTGGCATGGATAAACGGATGACGGTCTTCCCGGCAGCCTGACGGGTCTGCAGGGTTGCCAGCGCCTGCCCGTCCAGCCGCTCCAGTACCGCTTCCGCTGCTTTACCGTTGAAATAGATCTCCTGTTCCCGGTTGTCGCCTGCGGCATTGTAGAGTCTTATCAGCAGGTCGTTTCCATCCATCATGAGCGCCGGAACCTGCCAGCGTTCGTCTTGCAGCCGGAATAAGGAAAAATCGTTCCCGGCGGCGGAAGGCACTACTGCAAGCGGCTCACACCATTTCGTTTCTTCCGCGGCAACACCTCCTGCATCCCATTTTCCATTGTGGGGCACAATGGCGTATTTTACTTCAGTAAGCCCCTCGATATTGTAATTCCTTCCCCACAAAGCTTTCCCGGCATACTGCAGCGTAAATCCAAGCGGATGGCCATTACCATGCACATAACTGGTGGTATGGTCGGTGAGCAGGGCAAGACCTGCATTTCCGCCGGTTACGTCCGCCCAGTGAAGGATGACATTGTTTTTTATGCTGTCCCAGCTGTTGAAGAAGGTATTATCGAGGCGGCTCTCCGTTACGTCGAACGGCGCATCTTTACTCAACTGTTGCTGGGGCAGGTTGAGCGGGAACAATACCTGCAGCTTGAAGCTGTCGTTGTAAAATGCCTTCCGGCAAGCCTCCGCACGGTAATCTTCAGCCTGTGAATAAGCCCCGATACCAGGGTTGCCCTTCCAGCCGATATTCACCTGCATATCTATCCTGCGCCGGCCATGCGCGAGGGTTACCAGCTGCGTGAAAGGATGCCCGGCAATGGAACCTTTGATCTCAATAACCACACGCGCTTTATTATCTTCCCTGATGCGCACTGCAGCCGCCGAATCCATGCTGGAACGCCAGGCAGATTCACCGTAAAAATATCCTCGCAGTTCATTGAAGCCTCGGGCATTTTTTGTATCCACCATTTCCTTTTTCCCCTTTCCTTTAGCCACCAGGCTGGTGATCACGCCGCCCCTGGAAGGATCCAGCTCCATCTGATACAGATCGGTTTCTACCCGGTAACGGCCATTGCGCAAGCGTGCCGCGGGTTTTACAGGCATGGGAGCTTCCGTTGTTTCCTGCAAATGGTAAACACTGAACCCCATAGCGGGTACACGCGCTTTGAATACCAGCGAACTGTCGGCCTGCCTGTATACAGCCTCCCGTTTCCCGTTACCGTCCGTCACCTTCAGCATGCTGCCTTTATGATGCGGCAACACAACCCACTCTTCACGCGGGATTGCGGTGGTATTCAATACCCGTACATATTGTTCTGCCCGGCCATCCTGGCGCAGGATGCTGTCGCTTACAGCCAATGTCATATCCGTCCACCGTTTTACCTTATCGCTCCAGGTATCGCCTTTGCGGCCGTTGTAGGGAACGATCCAGCAATCGTGATGCTGGGCCAGCAGCAAGGATTTCCAGGCAGTGTCAAGTGCCTGGCGGGGCCATGGCGAACGGTCGTGCAGCGCGCCGATGGCCGCATATTTTTCAGCCGCCGCCAGCTTGTTCTCCGCGCTCCTCACCTGCTGAGCAATACGCTGCAATACCTGCGCGCCCCATACCAGGCTTACCTGGATATCTTCCTGGCTGAGCTTCCATACTTCCGCATGTTGTTTATCCGCAATATGCCCGATATAATTGCGCCAGGTTTCATAACGCGCTTTGTCCTTCAGCCAGGGCCCGTTCCGCCAGCCGGCATCCTGCAGGCACATGCCCACGGGATTTTTTATCCCTGCCGCCAGCGCGGATTGAATGTATTCCCTGCTGTTGTTCCATGCAGTGGTCTGCCAGGTGGAATTGGCCTCCAACGCCTCGGAACTGTAACGCGGCACCGTGAGCAGGCTGCTGCCATCCGGCCCCCGCCATTGTACCAGCTCGCCCCCGAAGGCGCGCGTATAGCCACCCCAGCAGGTGTTGGGATTTTTCAGCGAAGCGTATTTAAAACCAAAAGAAAGCAGCACCTGCGGCAGCGCGCTCGTAAAACAAGGCTCTTCACTGGAATAGGTGGTAAACACTGCTTCGGGGAAATGTTCCCTTACTTTCTGCATGCCGTAGCTGAACTGCCTGATCATACTTTCGCCGGAGCCCGTATAGAGATAGCTCTGGCCGTATGCCGGGCTTACATATTCAATACGCCCCGCATCCGACTGGTCGGCAAACAGCTTTTTGAAAGCCGCGTATGCTTCCGGTTCCCGCACCTTTACGGCATCCCAGGTTTCCGGTTCAATTTCAAGATTGATCTTCCAGCCTGGATTGGCCTGCAGCTGGCCCGTCATAAACTGTGTGTACCATACGGGGTAATGCCCGTATACGCCGCCGTGGTAGCCGTCGATAAAGTAATGCCGCTCCTGGGCAAAAGATTCCCGTGCCGAAACGGTGAGCAACACCGCCAGGCAAAAACGTTTTAGTTTCATGTTATTGTTAAAGCGCCAAGTCCGGGTTTTTCTGAACTTCAGCTAATGGTAACGGAAATTGAAGGTCACTGTCCTGGAACGCCCGTAAATGATTGGGCGCTTTGTAGCCTTCCAGGCTTGTCATCACACCGCGCTCCACGTCAAAGGCCTTTCGTGTGCGCAGCATATCGTACCAGGCCTGGAATTCAAAACAAAGCTCCCAGTGCCTTTCTTTTAATACCGCATCTGCAGGCAAACTCACCGGTTTTGCTTCCGCCGGGAATGCGCGGCGGCGCACCGCGTAATACGCGTCGATAGCTACTGCATCGGAGGTGAGGCCGCCATCGGCCATGCTCTTCGCTTCGGCGCACAACAGCAGCACATCGGCGTAACGGATCAATGGGAAGTTCGCGCCCGACCGGCCGGATCTTTCTGCTTCATCGTCCCAGAACTTAAAAATGAAAGGCGCGGGGAAAATGATCGTTTCGGCTGGATTGCCGTAACGCGGGTATCTCGTGTAAAAAAACGCGCGCTCCTGCTTACGCCCGTCGCCATTCGCGTAAGAATCGTAGAATGCCTGCACCGGCGCCATCGCCCCGCCGTAAGCGGGCTGTATGGAAACGGGCTGATCCGGGTAAGGCAGGTACGCTCCGTGAATGTTGCTCACCGCCGCTGTAGGATGGCGCTGCAGCATAAAGATGTGCTCTTTCGTGTTTTGTACGCCCGGGTTGCGCAGATCGCTGTATTGGTCAAATAAGGAGAACTGGCCGCTTCCGATCACTTCCTTTGCTTTGCCGTATGCCTTCTGGTAATAGGGTATCCCTTTCTGCAAAGGATATCCCGCCATGGTAATGTAAACCTTTGCCAGCAAAGATTTCACCGCGCCAAGGCTCACACGGCCGCTGGGATCGGCCCAGGGCAGGCCGCTGTTTTCAGCGGCGGTCAGGTCTTTGATGATCTGTTCATACACGGCCTCTTTGGGCGATCGGCGTATCCTCACATCATTCAAATCCTTTGTGGTGGTCAATTTCAGGGGAACGTCCCCAAAAAGCCGGACAACCTGGAAATAATACCATGCCCGCAGGAAATATGCCTGGCCGAGGTAACGCCGTTTGGTCGCTTCGTCTACCAGCGTGGTCGCGCTCACATGTTCGATCACGCTGTTGCAGTTCTCTACCGGGTAATAGGTCGCGTTCCACCAGCCCTGCAACCTGGAATTTGCATTGTCCAGCCTGTCCAGCCGCAGGAACTG
>CBFHAF010000041.1:0-13014 GCA_965653435.1 uncultured Chitinophaga sp. | reverse complement strand
CGGCAATCTCCAGGCGCTCCGCGACGCGGGCGTCAACCGCCTGAGCATCGGGGTCCAGTCTTTTTTTGAAGAAGACCTGAAATGGATGAACCGCGCCCACAACGCAACCCAGTCCCTCCAATGCCTGGAAACCGCCAGGGAAAAGGGGTTCGACAATATCAGCATAGACCTTATCTACGGCGGCCCAACCCTCACCGACGCGCACTGGGAAGAGAACATTGCGAAAGCCGTGAGCCTCAACATCCCCCATCTCTCCTGTTATGCCCTCACCGTGGAACCGGGCACCGCGCTGGACAACTTCATACAACACCACAAGATCCCGCCCATCGACCCGGACCGGGCGGCCCATCATTTCGGGATGCTTATGCAGGCGCTTGAGAAGGCGGGGTACGAGCATTACGAGATCTCCAACTTTGCCAGGCCGGGCATGTATTCGCGGCACAACAGCAGTTACTGGCAGGGGAAGCCTTACCTGGGGTTGGGGCCGAGCGCGCATTCGTACAACGGCCAGAGCCGGCAGTGGAACGTGGCCAATAATTCGCTGTACATGCAAAGTATCCGCAAAGGCACGGTGCCTTTCGAGATGGAAGTGCTGAGCCCGCAAATGGCGCTGAATGAGTACATTATGATATCACTGCGCACCCAGGCAGGATGCAGCCTGGAAAGGGTTTCCTCGCAGTTCGGGCAAGACAAGAGCCAGCAGTTGCTCGCCGCCGGCGCCGAATTCATCGAAAAAGGATGGATGTTGCAGGAAGGCCCCATGCTCAGGCTTACCCGTGAAGGGAAGTTTTTTGCGGACGGTATCGCCGCCGCGATGTTCTTTTAAACCAGCCCCTTTTCCATTTCCAGGAAGGCTTCTTCGGTATGCAGCTGTTCCCAGAGGATGCTGTAGATCTTTTGTGCAATAGGCATGTAGGCGCCTATTTCCTGGTTGATCTCGAAAATGCAGCGGCTCGCGTAATATCCCTCCGCGATCATGTTCAGCTCAAGCTGGGCCGCCTTTACGCTATATCCTTTCCCGATCATGTTCCCGAAAGTGCGGTTGCGGCTGTGCAATGAATAACAGGTCACCAGCAGGTCGCCAAGATAAGCGCTGGCGTTGTAATTGTGCACCACGGCCTCTTTGCCGTGCCCTGCCTGGAACTGTTCGTATTTTTCGAGGAACTCCTGCATTTCGCGGAAACAGTTGGTGATGAACACGCTCAGGAAATTGTCGCCGTATTCGAGTCCATGCGCGATGCCCGCGCCCATGGCGTAGATATTCTTCAGCACGGAGGCAAACTGCACGCCGTACAGGTCTTTATTCACGATGGTTTGCAGGTAGCTGTTATTGAAGCGGGCGGCAAGCTCTTCAGTACCGTCGGCATCGAGGCCGGAGAAGGTGAGATAAGAGAGTTTCTCATTGGCCACTTCTTCCGCATGGCAGGGGCCGGTGATGGTGAAATAATTTTCCACCGGCAGGTTGAAGCGGTCTGCCATGTAATCGTTGATCAGCTGGTTGGTACCGGGTACCAGGCCTTTGATGGCGGAGACCACTTTTTTGCCGTTGAAAGCGTCTGCCGGGAGAACTTCCAGCACCTGCCGCAGGAAAGCGGAAGGAACAGCCAGTATCAGCGTGTCGCTGGCCTTTACGACTGCTTCGAGATCATTATTGACCTGCAGCAGCCTGTTATCGAAATAAACTGAAGTGAGATAATGTTTGTTATGGTGCCGGGATTGCAGGTGACGGATGGTCTCTTCGCTGCGTATCCACCAATGTATGCACTGGTTGTTATCCGTCAGTATCTTAGCGATGGCTGTAGCCCAACTGCCGCTCCCGATTATTCCTGTATGATGACCCATGCTCAACTTTCCCTGAATTTTTCTGCAATGTAATTAAATTCATGGGGACAATAAAAAAGGAGGCATACAGATACGTATGCCTCCTTTTTTGATTATGTGTTTATTTTGTTTCTTCGAAGAGTTGCGATTTGGGCACCACTTTCACTTTCTTGCCGTTTTCCAGCAGCCGTGAAACAGCTGTGTACGGGCCGCTGATCACCTCCTGCCCTTCCGTGATGCCTGACTTGATCTGGATGTTGTTATCATCCTGGATGCCGACGGTCACTTCGGCCATTTTTACGGTATTGTCTTTTTGCAGAATGAACACCACTTCCTTGAAATCGCGCTTGCCTTCTTCGGCAACGGGCGCGCCGCCTTCAGGTTTGGCGGGGCCTTTCTTTTCTTTTTCGTCTTTCTTCAGCGTGTCTGCCGGGTTGCGTGTGGTTACCGCGTTGATGGGGATGGACAGCACCTGTTTTTCGGTACGCGTCTGAATATCCACATTCGCGCTCATGCCCGGCCTGAAAGGAAACCTGCGCGGGAATTTCGGGTCGATGAGATCGGCATACGAAGCCGGCAGAATGCGGATATGCACCACGTAGTTGGTCACCTGCTCCGCGGAGGAAGTGGATGCAGTGGCCGTTGCCGCGCCTTTGCTGGAGCTGGCGATCTGCGTTACCAGGCCTTTGAATTTGCGGTTGGTATAGGCATCAACCTCAATGAGGGCGGAATCGCCGTTTTTTACTTTCGGGATGTCATTTTCTCCGACGTCCACCTGTACTTCCATGGTAGCCATGTCTGCAATACGAAGCATTTCGGTGCCGGTCATCTGCGCGGTACCTACCACGCGTTCGCCTTTTTTAACGGACAGGAGGGAAACGGTGCCGCTCATGGGAGAGAGAATGGTGGTCCTTCCCAGGTTCTTATTGGCTTCGGTAAGGTTGGCCTGCGCGCTGGAAACGGCGAACTTCGCGCTGTTGATGCGCTGAAGGGCGGCGTTATAATCAGACTGGGCGGCTTTATAGGTGGCTTCCGCTGTTTCGAATTCGGAGCGGGAGATCACTTTCTGTTTGAGCAGCTCGGAGTTCCTGTCGAAAGCCGCTTTGGACTGGTCCAGCCGGGCTTTGAAAGCGCTCAGCGCTGCGTCGCTGTTGGCCAGCTCGGCCTGGCTCTGGCTAACGGAGGCGGCTGCGCGATCACGGGCCGAGCCATAGATGTCTGCGTATATGCGTGCCAGTATCTGACCCTTCACCACGGAATCCCCTTCTTCCACCATCAGGTCGGTAATTTCCCCGGAGATATCGGAGCTTACCTTCACCTCTATTTCGGGGAAGATCTTGCCGCTGGCAGAAACCACTTCAATGATGTCCCTTTTCGCAACCTTATCGACGGCCACTTTAACGCCCTCATCTTTGCGGGAACCTTTTACAAATGCAATAAGGATTATCAACACCACCAGGCCGCCGATAATCCAAAAAAGCAGTTTCTTTTTTTTCTTCATATACGCTTTGTATTTCTGTGCCCCGGAATACTATAGCGTTATTCGCTGGTCGCGATAGAATTCCAGTAATTTGATTTTAAATATATAGTCGTACAGGGCCGATACCCTGTCTATCTGCGCTCTGAAAAGGTTTGTTTGCGTGGTAACGTACTCCACGGTGTTCATCAGGCCTACGTTGAAGCGTTTGGTGGCAAAGTCGTACGCTTTCTGCGAAGCCCTTTCGGTGGTAATGGCCGCCTGGTATTTCTGCAGGGCGCCTACCGCGTCGGCATGGGCGGTATAAACGTCCTGGCGGAGCTTCTGACGGTTGATGTCCAGCGTAAGCAGCTTGTCCTGCATGTCAATTTTCGCTCTTTCCACATTGCCTCTCAGCTGCCATGCATTCAGGATGGGTATGTTGAGGGTGATGCCGATGTTCTGCCCGAAGTTGTTGCTGAACTGTTCGCCAAAGGGCGTGAGCTTGCTTAACCTGAATGAGCCTGCCTTCAGGGCGGGATACGTCTGCCCGTTCACGGTCACGTAGCCGGTCGTATCCACATACGGGATAGACGGGCCGAACTGCTGGTAATTGGAATTGGCGTAGTTGGTGCCCGCGCCGCCGCCAATGCTCAGGCGTGGATACAGTGCGCCTTTGGCGGCAGCCAGGCTGCGGTTGGCGGCTTTCACCATCGCTTCATCCGCCTTGTAGCCGGGCTGGTTGGCCAGCGCCGCGCTGAATACCATTTCAGGGTCCGTTTCGGTCAGGTTGAGCAGGGGAACGGATTCCACGTTCTCCGGCAGCTCGGTATTAAAAGGAACCGCAAAATCGAGGTTCAGCAAGGCTTTCATGGTCAGCACGCGGATAATGGCATTGTTCTCCGCGGTAACGAGGGTAGAGCTGTCGCGCGCCAGCTGGGCTTCCAGGTCCGCCTGGTTGCTTTCGGGAACGGAGCCGGCAGCCACGAGCTTCTTGGTATTGTCCAGCTGGGCAATGCTCAGATCTACCTGGGCTTTGCTGATCTTCACCTGTTCGTTGGCCAGCAGTATCTGTAAAAACGCGTTGGCAACGTTCACGCCCATATCATTCCGGGCTTTTTCAAGCTGGAAATTGGCCGCGTATACCTGGTATTTGGAGGCCCTGATGGTGTTCTGCTTGGTGAACCATCCGAAGAGGTCCGCATCCAGGCTCATATTCAGCCCTGCATTGAAGAGGGTTTGCGTAACGAAAGTATTGGTAGTGGGGTCGATGGAGCGGCCGAAACGGTAACCGGCGTTAGCCCCCGCGTTTATCGTAGGCAGCTGCGACATCCTGTTCTGCTTCAGCGTCAGCTCCTGCAAACGCTTCTGCAGCACGCTCTGCTGGAGGGTCAGGTTGTGGGAAAGCGCATAGTCCAGGCAACGCTGGTAGCTCCAGTTATCCTGGGCGGCCACCGGGTTGGCAAACAACAGGAAAGCCAGTAACGATGCAATTGCAAGGGACTTCATTTTCATAGCCTGACAAAAATATATTAATTGAGATGACTCCATTCGGCCGTACTTGATAGATGGCAAATTACTAGTAGGTATGGCTCCGGGCCACACGAATTTAAGGTAAAACATCATATGATGAGTTTTTAGCTTCCGGAAAAATGATGAAGAAGTTTATTTCACCCGTCCGTCCATGATCTGGATAACCTTGTTGCCGTAACCGGCATTCAGGTCTGAGTGGGTTACCTGGACGATGGTGATCCCGTCTTTTTTATTGAGCTCCGCGAACAGTTCCATGATGGTTTTGGCCTGGTCTGAATGCAGGTTGCCCGTAGGCTCGTCCGCAAAAATGACCGCCGGTTCGGCCACTATGGCCCTTGCTATACCCACCAGCTGCTGCTGGCCGCCGGAAAGCTGGTTCGGGAACAGGTCTTTCTTGGCCACCATGTTAAAACGGTCAAGGATATCCGCAACCCGGCTTTTGCGCTCGGAAGAAGGCATGTTCTTATAGAGAAGAGGCGTTTCGATGTTTTCATACACGGTCAGCTCGTCTATCAGGTGGTAGGCCTGGAACACGAAACCGATCGCGCCACGGTGCAGCTGCGTCCGCTTTTTATCGTTCATTTTATGGACCAGCTCGCCCTGGAAAAGGTACTCCCCTTCGGAAGGCTCTTCCAGCAAGCCCAGGATGTGCAACAGGGTAGACTTCCCCGAGCCGGAAGGGCCCATGATAGAAACAAACTCCCCTTCGTGGATGAACAGGTCCACATTCTTTAGTATTTCATGTTTGCCAAACCCGACCGGGTAATGTTTTGAGATGTTGCGCAGTTGAATCATGATATTAATGTAAAATATTTTATTGATTATTCAGAACGAAGCGATTTCACGGGGTTCATCAGCGCCGCGCGGATGCTCTGGAAGCTCACGGTAGCGGCGGCGATCAGCACTGCCAGCAGGCCGGCCAGCGCAAACACCCACCAGTTGATATCCACCCGGTAAGCATAGCCTTTCAGCCATTCGCTCATTACGTACCAGGCTACCGGTGTGGCGATCAGGATAGCCAGGGCCACCAGCTTCAGGAAGTCGGTCGCTATCAGCCCGGCAATGCCCGCCGCGCTTGCCCCCAGCACTTTCCGGATGCCGATCTCCTTGGTGCGCCGGCCGATAGCGAGCATGGCGATGGCAAACAGGCCCATGCAGGAAATGATGATGGTAAGCACTGCCCCGCTGATAAATATTTTCATCAGCGTGGCTTCAAACTTGTATTGTTTCTCGGTGTTCTCATTCACGAAGGATGCCAGGAAAGCCTGACCGGGTGCGGATTTTTTGAAGGCGGCTTCAATGGTTTTCATGGAAGCGTGCAGGTTGCCTGGTTTTGTTTTCACGAATATGTACTCAGGCTGCTCTTCCGGCCGGTTGAGATACATGGTGAGCGGAGCTATTTCTTCGTGCAGCGATTTAAAGTTATAATCTTTCACTACTCCCTTGATATGATATTCATCCCCGTCCTCATCCATCCTGAAACGGTAGCCTACAGGATCTTTCACGCCCAGCGCAGCCAGCTGCTTCGCCATTTTTTCATTGATCACGAGGCCAAATGAGTCAAGCCCCATGGAACGGTCGAAATCCTTGCCGGCAACAAGCTGGAGGTCCATCGTTTTCACAAAGTCGTAGTCCACCGCCTGCCAGTGTGAGTGCACGTCCTTATTGAACAGCTGGAAATTGATAATGGAAGTAGACTGGGAGCCGTCCAGGCCGCGGCCGAAATTATTACCTGATGCCGAAATGGAGAGAACGTCCGGTTGCTGGCCCAATTCCGCGCGCATGCGCGCCAATAGCTGGTGGCCGTCCAGATCCTTGCCAACCGGGATGCTCACTACTTCATGCGTATTAAAGCCCAGCGGCCTGTTGCGCAGGTAACTCATTTGCTGCCACGCGATAATGGTGCCGCAGATCAGGAGGCAGGAAAAAAAGAACTGGGTAACGATGAGCGTATTGCGGAAATAATTGGTTCTCCCGGAAGAAACCTTCCCTTTCAGCACAAGCAGCGTGTGCGTGCGGGAGAGCACCCATGCAGGGTAGCCTCCTGCCAGGAAACTGATGAGAAGCAGCGCCGCGAGAATGCCCACGAGGAATTTTGGCTTGAGCAAAATGCTGAAAGCGTACACAGCTTTGGAGAAGAACATTGCGTTATAATGAGGCAGCACGAAATAAGTGATGGCAAGCCCCAGCACCAGCGAGATCAGGAACAGCACAAGCGCTTCGCCGCAGAGCTGCATTACGAGCTGCATTCTTGCGGCGCCGAGTGTTTTGCGCATGCCCACCTCTTTGGCTCGTGTGAAAGCGCGGGCCAGCGTGAGGTTCAGGAAGTTGATGCTGGCAATGAACAGCAGGAAAGCTGCAATGAACAGCAGCATGTACAGTATAGGCTTCTTCGTGTCCTGCAGGTTGCTGTTAGCGTCGAAATGTATTTCGCTCAGCGGAATAAGCCCCAGGTGCTGGACGCCGCCGAATTTGTCTTTCCGGGCGCCTGCAGCTTTCATCCGCTGGATATCTTCGGCATAATATTTTTCCATGAAGGCCTTCCCCCTCCGTTCAATATCTTCCGGGTTCACGCCGGGGCCCAGTTGAACGAATGTCTCCAGGCTGAAATCCCCCCAACTTTCAAGGTCTTCCGCGTAACTGGGATGGTTTTCGATCCGCAGCAGCGCATCGAAACGGATGCTGGAATTATTGGGCGCATTCTTCAATACGCCGCTCACCGTATAGCTCTTCCAAGCGTGCCCCACACGCAGGCTTACGGTTTTACCGACCGGGTCCTGGCCCCTGAAAAATATGTCCGCCATTTTTTCGGTGATAAGCGCGCTGTTCATATCCAGCACACGGTTGCCGCTGGCTGCGGGAAAGGTGAATATGTTCAGAAAAGCGCTGTCTACATACCGCAGCCCGATGCTCTGGGATATTTCACCCACTTTCATTACGGAAGCGCCGTTGGCCAGGCGCGTCATTTCTTTGATGCCGGGCAGCTCAGCTTTCATGGCTGGGCCCATGGGGTAGCTCATGTTGGAGTGCGACTCTGTCTTGTCGGCATGAAACTCCTCCCTGTATGCCTGGTAGATAAAATCCTTCTTTTCATGGAAATCGTTGAAGGAAAACTCCCTGTACACCGTAATGCACAGCAGCAAAGCGCCTGAAATAGCCACTGCCAGGCCGATAATGTTCACGGCAGACACCTGTTTTGCTTTCCAGATATTCCTCCACGCTATTTTGAGATAGTTCCTGAACATAATTCTCGGTTTTTATTCTGTTTTTAATGAGCGTACAGGATTTACCATGGCCGCTTTTAAAGCCTGCGTGGCTACCGTAGCCAATGCCAGCAGCAATGCTACAGCGGCGGCGGCCGGAAACACCCACCAGGGAATATTAATATGATAAGCGAAGTTCTGCAGCCAGCTGTCCATTGCGTACCAGGCCACGCCGGAAGCGATGAAGGCCGCGATGCACACGAGCTTCATCACGTCTTTGCTGAACAGCATCACGATACTGCCCACGCTGGCGCCTAACACCTTCCGTATGCCGATCTCCTTTGTGCGCTGGCGGGTGGCGTAAATGGCCAGTCCCAGCAGGCCGAGGCAGCTGATGAAAATAGCCACGCCGGTAGCCCAGGCAAGCAGCTTGCTCAACTTTCTTTCACCGGCGTAAAACTGCGCCACCGTTTCATCCACATAAGTGGCCTTAAATTCGTCGTCCGGGAATATCTCTTCCCATGCTGCTTTGATCTTGCTCATAACGCGTTGCGCATCCGCGTCCCTCCGCAGTGACACATGTAAGGACGATTTGGCCAGCGGGCCTGTTGTAAGCGCCAAAGGCGGTATTCTCGCCTGCATTCCTTTGGTATGGAAATCGGCAATCACACCCACTACCGGTTTTTTTATATCGTTGATGGTGAGCAGCTGCCCAATGGCGTCTTCCGGCTTTTTAAAGCCGGCCGCCCGGGCAAAGCTTTCGTTGATAAGCATCTCCCCTACCGTGTCCGATGGCAGCAGGTTGCGGCCTGCTGCGAGGCTGATGTTATAGAAAGGAACATATTTTTCGTCGATGTACTTCACTTCCACCATGGAGCCTTCCGCCATAGCTCCTGTGCCGAGCGCCATGGTGGTGGAGCTGGTTCCGGGGGAAGAAGGGGGCGCATAACCATAGCTGAGGCCCTCCACTTCGGGGATCGCTTCCAGCTTGGGTTTCAGAGCAATGGTATTGTACTTCCAACCCGGCGCCTTCAGGAAAAAACGGGCGTCTTTGTCGAACCCGAGCTTCTTGCGGTAGGCGTATTTTGTCTGTTCTCCCACGATCACCGTTGCCATGATCAGCGCCAACGCGATAGCGAACTGCGAAACGGTAAGCACCTGTCGCAGGCGGGCTTTGCTGTTCACGCCGTACACCTGGTTCTTCAGCACTTTCACCGGTTGGAAACGGGCCAGCACAAAAGCGGGGTAAATGCCTGCCATCAGGCCCACCAACAGTACCAGCACGGGGATGAACAGGAACACCTGCCATTCGGCGAACATGGCCATGGTAACGCCATTGGGAATAAAGCTGCGGAAAGCGTATATAATACCCGGTACGAAGACCACTGACAATATCGCAGCAAACGTTGTGAGCACAAAACTCTCGCCCAGGAACTGCGCCATCACTTTGCCTTTGGAGCTGCCGAGCGATTTGCGGATGCCGATCTCTTTCGCCCTCTCACCCGCCTGTGCGGTTTGCAGGTTCACGAAATTGATACAGCCCAGCAGCAGCAGGAACACTACCAGCGCGCCGAGCTTGTACAACACGGACAGGTCTGCCTGCCGCTGGTCGAACGCGCCGAAATCTGAATTGAAATGCAGATCGCGGAGGGGCTGGAGAAAATATTGGTTTTTGGAATCTTTGTCCGCATGGTCTTTTATAATATTCTTCAGCTGCGCACTGATCTTCTCAGGCGTGACCCCGGGCTTTAGCAGTACGAACATGCTGATGGCAGAGTTAAAATTGTTCCAGTTGTCCCAGCCGCGCATGCTCCTCATCCCTTTGTCGGAGATGATGGTCTGCATAGACACGAACTCCTGGAAAGTAAAATCCGTTCTGCCTTCCAGTGACGCCACAATACCTCCCACAGTCACCCTCACTGAATCGTCGTACCGTACTTCCTGACCGATCACATCCTGCAAAGCTGTTCCGGGAAAATATTGCGCCGCCCGCTCTTCAGAAAGCACCACCTGTAAAGGGCTTTTCAGCACAGCAGGAGAACCGTACAGCCATTTGTATTCGAACAGGTCAAAATATTCGGGCTCCACAAAAGCGATACGCTTCTGTACGCCGAATTTCCTTTCCTGTACTTTAACGTTCGGCGAATACTGGTAAAGGAACCCCGATTTTTCCATTCCGGCAGACTGTTCGCGGAGTTTGTCCAGCATCGGAATGGGCACTCCGGAAGTTTTGATCTGCATCCCGCTGAAGTCCAGCTGGGACACGATCCGGTAAGTCCGGTCGCGGTTCTTATGGAATTTATCGAACGAAAGATCGTAATGCACTATCATCCATATCACAAGCGCTGCACTGATACCCACGCTGAGGCCCAGTATGTTCACAGCGGACATAAACCTGTTTTTCCAGAGGGTTCGCAATGCGATCCTGATGTAGTTCCTGATCATATTATTCAGTTCTGAGTGATTTCACAGGGTTCATACGGGCGGTTTTCACCGATTGGTAGCTTACCGTGAGCATGGCCAGCACCAGGGCCAGCAGCGCGGTTGCGGCAAACACCCACCAGGAGATCTCCACATGGTACGCGAATTTGTCCAGCCAGCCGTGCATGAAATACGCGGCCAGCGGCATTGCAATGGCAACGGCAATCAGCACCAGCCGCAGGAATTCTTTACTGAGCAGCACCAGTATCTGGCCAATGGTGGCACCCAGCACCTTGCGGATGCCGATCTCCTTTGTGCGTTGCTGTGCGGTGAAAGTAGCCAGGCCAAACAATCCCAGGCATGCCACAAAAATGGCCAGCACGGTGAAGCCCGCGGAAAGCCGGCCGATCACCTGCTCGCTGGTGTACATCTTCGCAAAATATTCGTCCATGTATTTTACGCTCAAAGGGTATTCGGGATTGAATTTTTTATATACAGCTCCGAGGCTCGCGAGCGCGGTTTCCACTTTATCAGGCTGGATGCGCACCAGCAGGTAGCGGTTGGTGCCGCTGGCGTACCGGATGAGGGTGGGCGCGATCTTCCTTGAAAGATGGGAGCTGGAAAAGTCTTTCACCACGCCGAGTATCGGCCGTTGCTGATCGTCTACCGTCAGCAGCTGGCCTACGTAAGGCGGTTTCAGCTTCATCAGTTTTGCGGCGGTCTCGTTGATCACCAGCCCCTGCTGGTCTGTCGGATATTCGGCGGAAAAGGTCCTTCCTTCCAGCATGTCCAGCTGCATTGTTTTTTCAAAATCATAGCCCACCCAGATGTAATCGATCAGCACAGATTCGTCCGCGCCTTTACCGGGCCACGACACGCCCTGGAAGTTGCTGCCTATGCGGATCGGCAGCTGGTCGGATGTGGTAGAGGCCACGATTCCCGGCATGCCCTTCAACGCATTCCTGAAAGCATCTTCATTTTTGATCGTATTGCCCTCATTCGTGATGTACACTACCTGGTCTTTATTCAGGCCAAGGTTCCGGTTCTTGATGAACCGGATCTGCTGGTATATTAGGAAAGCCGCCACGATGAGGATGGTGGAGATCGCGAACTGGAATACCACCAGCCCTTTCCGCAGCCAGATAGCGCTTGCACGGAGCCGCAGCATGCCGCCTTTCAGCGTGGCCACGGGGTCCAGGGAAGAGAGATAAAAGGCGGGGTAACTGCCGGCGACAAAGCCGGTGAAAAGCGCCAGGAAGAACAGCCCCAGCAGGTTATACCAGGTAAATACATTTACGCTCAGCGTTACGTTCACCATCTTTTCAAAAGAAGGCAGCAATACCCACACCAGCAATACAGACAATGCCGAAGCGATGAACACCAGCGCGAAAGATTCCCCCAGGAACTGCGAGATCAGCGCCGGGCGGCCCGCGCCGATGCTTTTTCGCACGCCCACTTCTTTGCTCCGCTGGATGGCCCTCGCGGTAGAAAGGTTCATAAAATTGATGCAGGCGATCAGCAACACAAAAATGGCCACGATGATGAACAAACGTACGTACTCGATGCGGCCGCCCGTTAGCTTTCCTTTATCGAACTGGCCTTTGAGGTACGTGTCGGAAAAGGGATAGAGGAATACCTCCGTTTTCGAATCTTTCTCATGGCGCTGAATGATGCCTTTTGCCCTGGCGTTCACTTTATTGAAATCCACCCGGGGATCGAGCAGTACATACGTGCGGGGGGCATTGCTGGTCCAGGAATCTCTCAGCCAGGTGTTCTCTTCCATCAGCCTTTCTATGGGCAGCAGCCAGGTAAAGGTGAAGGATGAGTTTGCCGGAAGGTCTTTCATCACCCCGCATACCATGTAATCCTCCTTGTTGTCCAGCCGGATGATCTGGCCTGCCGCTTTCGCGTCGCCGAATAAACTTCTCGCCACTTTTTCCGTCAGCACGATGTCGTTCGGGCGTTTCAGGGCTGTAGCCGGGTCGCCTTCAATAAAAGGGTAAGAGAAAACGGAAAAAATATCGTTGTTGGCGTATTGGCCTTCGAATTTCAGGTTCTTGTCACCGGTGGAAAAAAGCTTTTCGGTCATCCATGACAGATGGCCTGCCCTGAGAACGCCCGGTACTTCGGCCTTCAGTTGGTTCGCCAGCGGGCCGGGCGTTGCGGTAACGGTAAGTATGTCGCCATGCGAATAATACTGGTGCTCGTACACCTGGTAGATATTTCCCAGCTTCGGATGGTTGCGGTTGAAGTTCCATTCATTGGCCACCCACAACAGGATGAACATGCAGCAGGTGAGGCCGATGGTAAGCCCGGCTATATTGATAATACCAAACGCCTTATTGTTCCAAAGGTTCCTCCACGCGATCTTTATGTAATTTCTCAGCATACTATTCTGTTTTAAGGGATTTGACCGGGTTGGCAAATGCCGCCCTCAGGGATTGGTACCCGATCGTACAAAGCGCCACGGCAAGGGCCAGCAGCCCTGCGGCCAGCAGCCACCACCATTTTATCTGAACGCTGAACGCAAAATTTTCCAGCCATGTGTTCATAAAATACCAGGCCAGCGGCGTGGCGATG
>CBFHAF010000040.1:0-13023 GCA_965653435.1 uncultured Chitinophaga sp. | reverse complement strand
TGGTATCAAACGTAACATGAATGATATCGACGTGAACGATGTAGCGACCATCTCCGTACTGAAAGATGCATCCGCTACGGCGGTATTCGGTGTGGAAGGCGCAAACGGCGTGATCCTCATTACCACCAAACGCGGCAAAGCCGGCAAAACCACCCTCAACTTCAATTACGTGGGCACGGCCAAGATGAATTCAAAACAACCGGCTACCCTGGATTCCTACGCGGCACTTAAGGCTCGCAACGAGATCATTGAAAGGGAAGGCGTGCTGAATGAATCTTCCTGGAACGATTATATGCCTTTCGATATCGTAAAGCGTTACCAGAAGCCGCAAACGGAAGAATACGCCCTGATCTACGCCAACGTGGACTGGGAAGATGCCATGTACGACGACGTGGGTTATTCCCACAAAGCCACCCTCAGCGCCAGCGGCGGCAGCAAAACGATCCAGTACTTCGGTTCCCTTACCTATCTGCACGAAGGGGATATGTTCAAACACTACGACAATGGCAAAGGTTATGACCCTAACTATAACTTCAACCGTTTTAATTTCCGCAGCAACATAGACATCAATCTCACCAAAACGACCGTGTTCAGGCTCGGCCTCTCAGGTTTCTACAGCCAGAAAAATACGAATTTCAATAACGAAGGCAGCACCAGCCGTGCAGACGCGTGGATGTGGCGCGCCACTTACGGCCTGGCGCCGGACCTGTTCCTGCCCATGTATCCCAACGGCAGGTGGGGCGCCAACCAGGAAGGCGGGAACAATACGGTGAACCCCGTTGCGGCGGTGTACAACATCGGCATCCGCGAAACACGCACTACGCAGCTCCTTTCTGATTTTACAATAGAACAGAACCTGGAATTCATTACGAAAGGCCTTACGGCAAGGGCGCTCCTGTCATCGGACAACAACTTCCGTTCACAGGGCGGCATATATGATGTTGCTAACTCTATCCGCCCGGCAGAGGCCGCTACGAATGTCGCCTTCCAGCAGATATATCCCCTGCTGTACGAAGGCCCCCACCAGGACCCTACCGAATATACGGTGCTGCTGCCCGTTGGCATTGAAGAGTACGACTGGATCGTGCGGCCGTGGAATATCCGCCAGGAAGACATCATCGCCGCCAACTGGAACAGCTCCATCCCCATCGAACGCAGGCTTACGTACCAGGGCCAGCTGAATTACAACCGCAAGTTCGCCAACGCGCACGATGTGTCTGCCATGGCCCTTTTCAAACGTGAAGAATATGCGCGCGGAAGCATGTTCAAAACTTACCGGGAAGACTGGGCATTCCGTGCCACTTATAATTACAAGCTCCGGTATTTCCTGGAAGGAAACGGCGCATATAACGGTTCCGAACAGTTCGGCCCCGGTTACCGCTTCCATTTCTTTCCGTCTGTAGCCGTTGGCTGGTATTTGTCCAACGAAAAGTTCTTCAAGGTTAAATGGATCGATAAATTAAAGCTGCGCGCCACCACCGGTACGATAGGGAACGATGACGTCAGCGGCGGCAGATGGCTTTATAATTCTTCCTTCGCCACCAGCGGAAGGGCCCGCCTCACCGCAAATACAGACGGGCAAAGCCCTTACAACCTATACAGGACGGCCGTAGTGGGCAACCCGGACATTCACTGGGAAACCGCCCAGAAGACCAACTATGGCCTGGAGCTGGAAATATTCCGGCAGTTGGTGTCCGTCAATTTTGATTATTACACGCAGGACAGGACAGACATCCTCCTGAACGGCGATTCCCGCAGCATACCTCCCTTCTTCGGCATGACGCCTCCCAGCGCCAACCTGGGCCGGGTGAAATCCGACGGCTATGAAATTGAAGTGAAGATCAATAAGCAGCTGAATAAAAACTGGGGCGTCTGGGCGCAGGTGTTCTATTCGCATAACGAGAATACCGTTCTTTTCAAAGATGATCCCCCGCTTCAATATGATTACCTGAAAGCGGCCGGCTATCCCATCGGGCAGCAGCGCAGCCTGGTAAAGACCGACATCTACCAGAACTGGGACGATGTATATGCCAGCGTGCCCACGGAAAATAACGACATGGACAAGCTGCCCGGTTATTACGACCTGGTGGATATGAACGCGGACGGTATCATCAAGAGCAGCGACGACGTGGTGCCCGTAGGGTTTTCCGAAACGCCGCAGAACACGGCAACGCTTACGCTGGGCATGAACTGGAAAGACCTCAGTTTCATGATATCTTTTTTTGGCGCCAACAATGCCAGCCGCCTCATCAATTTTCCCAACTTCCAGAATTTCACCAATATCCTTTACGGGGACGGGAATTACTGGTCCAAAGACAATCCCAACGCGACGGCCTTTTTGCCGCGCTGGAGAACGCAGGCTGAAAACATCGGCGACTATTACCTCTACGATGCTTCTTACCTGCGGCTCAGAACGGTGGAGCTGGCGTATGACTTCAACAGCCGGTATCCCTGGATAAAACGTGCGGGCATCAATGCCATGCGGGTTTTTATTAACGGGAACAACCTTTTCTTCTGGTCGAAGCTCCCTGACGACAGGCAGGGCAGCTATTCAGGCGGCAGCGCTACGGAAGGCGCATACCCCACCGTGAAAAGGATCAACCTGGGTATTGAACTCAACTTTTAAAAAAAAGGATCATGAAGCGTATAAAATTTTATATCGTTTTTTTTACCGCCATCCTGTTTGCCAGTTCCTGCGAAAAGTACCTGGACAAATCGCCGGAGGCGGATATCACCCAAAGGGACGTATTTGGCAACTTTGTCAGCTTCCAGGGATTTGTGGAGGAGATGTACAATTGTATCATGGACCCCAATAAAGGAGGCGCCTGGAATCAATATCTCTTTGCGGACGAAACACTGAACAACAGCCCGTACAATTTTGATAACGGCAACTATTGGGGCTCTGAAACCCTTTTCTACGGCCAGAACGTTAATACGACAGACAACAACCCCCGTTCCAAAAGGATATGGGAGTATGCCTGGTATGCCATTGCACAGGCTAACGTGGCCCTCGCTAAAATAGAGGAGGATGGCCTGTTCCAGGGTACCGAAGAAGAAAGGAATATCATCAAAGGGCAGGCGCTTTTTTTCAGGGCCTGGTTCTATTTCCAGCTCTCCCAATACTGGGGCGGCATGCCTTATATCACCCGTGTGCTGGATTCCAACGAACCGCTTACCTCGGAAGAATTTAAACGGCTCAATTTCCAGCAAACAGCGGGGAAGATGGCGGAAGACTTCCGCGCAGCCGCCGACCTGCTGCCGGCCAACTGGGACGATGTGCCTACCGGCCAGCCTACGCTGGGCCAGAACCGCACCAGGGTCAATAAATACTTTGCGCTCGGTTACCTCGGCAAAGCCCTGCTGTTTGCAGGGAGCCCGATGATAAACGAAGAAGCCGGCAGCGGCAATACGTTTAACCCGGACCTGTGCCAGGAAGCCGCGGAAGCGTTTGGCGAGCTGCTGACGCTGGCGGACCAGACCGGCGATTATAAATTACAGTCATGGAGTGCATGGACGGATAATTTCTGGCGCTGGAACAATGAGCGGCCGGGCGGTACCGAAGTGATCATGGCGCCCACTATTTACGACAGGTCCCGCGTAAGATGGTCTACCGTTGGCGGTACCGTGCCATCCTCCATCGGCCTGAACAGCGGTTCTTCCGCGGATGTGCCCACGCACAACTTCGTAAAGAACTACGCCATGGCCAACGGCCTGCCCATCACAGACCCCGCTTCAGGTTACAATCCGAACGACCCCTGGACAGGACGCGAGCCCCGGTTTTATAAAGATATCCTGAAGGATGGCGACAGGATCATGAGCTGCTCCTGCCCGGATGCCTCCGCGCAGCTGTATAACGGCGGCCGCCACCGTTCCCAGATACAGCCCCCCAGCATTACGGGCTATTATGCAAAAAGATATTCCCCCATGGACGCTTCCTTTACCGTATCGAAGGCCGGCGGCCTGCAGGCCTATGTACCTTACCTGCGCATGGCGGACATTTACCTGATGTATGCGGAAGCAGTATTGTTCAGCAAAAACGGCGGCACAGCCCAGAGCACTTCCGGCAATTATGCGCTCACTGCGGAAGGAGCTTTGAACATGATCAGGAACAGGGCGCAGCTGCCTGACCTAGATGCTAAGTTTACTGCCAACCCGCAGGCGTTTTTCGAGGAGATCGTGCGCGAACGTGCCGTGGAACTGGCTTTCGAAGGAGCCCGCTTTCTGGACCTCCGCCGCTGGAACCGCAACGGCGACCCCCGTTATCTCGATAAAACCGCTATCGACTTTGACCGCGGCCCGGACGGTAAACCCGTCAATCTCCAGGAAAGGCTCATCATCAGGAGAGTAGTGCAAAAGAAACATAACTGGTTGCCTTTGCAGGTCAAATTCATCAATCTCTATGAAGGCTTCCCGCAGAACCCGGGATGGTAATCTTTCTGCATTCGATCTAAAAACTTGACAAATGAAATGTAAACACGCTATTATATTATCATGCCTGAGCGCTTTGCTGCTCTGCATGCACCCTGGCGCTTACGCCCAGGACAAGCAGGCGAAGATCCGGTCTGCCGTTGTAGATGCGGGAGGGAAGCCGATTAAAGACGCGGAGGTATACAGCGGCAGCGCTTACGCCAGAACCGATGCGGAAGGAAAGTTCTCGATAGCGGTTGAGCCCGGTTCCAACCTGGTGATCATGGCAAAAGGATATGAAAAGAAATCCCTTGAATCGGCCGATGCGATGGAACAATCCCGCATAACCATGAAAAAGGCCAGGCTGATGTACAGTGAAGACGACAAGGTAAACCTTGCCTTCAGGAAATCGTACCAGGGAGACGTGGTAGGTTCGGTAACCAAGCTGGACGTAGGCGAGATACAGAAATACGATCACACCCTCCGTTTGATAGACGTTATTGCCGGCCGCTCGCTGGGCATGCTGGGAAGCGACCGTATCAGGGGCCTGGGCCGCGGCATCACGATCGAAGATATTACGGGAAGCGGCTCCGGCAGGGCGGTGTTTATCGTGGACGGCCTGCCCCGCGACATCGATAATATGCGGCTGACCGAAGTAGAAAGCGTTACCATCCTCAAGGATGTGAACAGCGCTATCCTCTACGGAACGGATGCCGTGAACGGCGTGGTGCTCATCACCACCAAGCGGGGAGAGGCTTTCAAAAAGCGGTCGGACTTCAGCCTCAACTACGGTATTTCCGCGCCCAGGGCCCTGCCCAAATATCTCAACTCTGCGGATTACATGACCTATTTCAACCAGGCCCGTGCCAACGACGGATTAGACCCGCAGTTCACCGATGAGGCCATTCAGAATTTCAGGACCGGCAATAAATACCGTTACCCGGATGTGGATTATTATTCAGACGCCTACCTCCGTTCCTACAAAAATTATTATGACCTGAACGGCGAATTTTCCGGGGGCAACAACGTTGCCCAATACTACACCAATCTCGGCTGGAACACAGCAGGCAGCCTGCTGAACTTCGGGGAAGGCAAAACAGGCAGGAACAACCGGTTCAACGTTCGCGGAAATGTGGACCTGAAAGTGAACGACCGGATCAAGACCGCCGTGGATGTATCCGGCGTGTTCATCGTCAACAAAGGGCCGCGCGGCAACTATTGGTCCGATGCAGCCACCATCCGCCCTTATGAATACACGCCGCTGTTGCCCATCAACCTCATAGACCCTTCCAACCCGCTGCTGCTTGGCCGCAAAAACGACCTGGATGGTGAATACCTGATGGGCGGCGCTTCCAACCGCCTTACCTCGCCGATTGCCAATGGTTATTCCGGCGGTACCAATGAAGTTATTTCCCGCAACTTCGCCTTCAATAACCGGGTGGATGTTATGCTGGACAAACTTACGCCCGGCCTTTCTTTCCATACCAATGTCAGCTTCGATTATTTTGTTACCTACAACCAAACCGTATCCAATGAATATTCCGTTTACGAACCTGTATGGAGCCCTACGGCAGACAGTATCATTGGCCTTAAACAATACGGGAAAGACTCCCGCTCGGGCACCCAGACGCTGAGCAGCTCCTCCTTCCGCAGAAGATTTGGTGCATACGGCATGTTTGGCTACGACAGGGAATTTAACGGGCGCCATCATTTCACCGGATCCCTGCTCGGTTTCCTGGGCAATTACAAGGTGGAAGGAGATTTTCAGGGCATTAAGCTGGCACATGCCGGTTTCCGGCTCGGGTATGCCTATAATAAACGGTACCTGGTGGATTTCAGCAGCGCTTACGTTAGCTCCGTTAAGCTGGCGGAAGGGAACCGCGGGCAGTTCTCACCTTCATTGGGCGTAGCCTGGGTGATCTCCGAGGAAAGTTTTATGCCGGAATCCGGGAACATCGATTACCTGAAGCTCCGCGCATCCGCCGGGATATTGAATTCTGATTTCCCCATCAACGATTTCTTTTTATACGAAAACAGGTATGCAGGCTCAGGCAGCTATAACTGGTTTGAAGGCGGCAGAAGCCGTTCAGGCATTGCTTCCAGCTGGGGCAGCAACCCCAACCTGGGCTACGCCCGGCGCAACGAGGTGACCCTCGGCCTGGAAGGCCTTTTCTTTAACAAGGTGCTGGGGGTGAATGCCAATGTGTTCTACAATGTGTTCGACAACCTGGTGACCAGGCGTACCGCAGCGTACCCCAGCTTTTATACGGACTTCATCCCTTATGAGAATTACGGCGCCAACATGTACAAAGGCGTGGAACTGGGAGTGGACTTCACCAAATCGTTCGGGAACTGGATGATCAATGCCGGAGTGAACCTGATGTATAATACATCCGAAGTAAGGAAGATAGACGAGCTGTATAACAACGATTACCAATACAGGAAAGGCCACCCGGCAGACGCCCGTTTCGGGCTGGAGGCCATCGGCCTGTTCCAGGATGAAGCGGAAATAGCCGCCAGTCCTGAACAGGTATTTGGCACCGTGCGCCCGGGAGACATCCGGTATAAAGACCAGAACGGCGACGGAGTTGTTGACGATAATGACCAAAGATACCTGGGCCGTTACCAGCAGCCTTTCTCCGGGGGGCTTCAGGTCAGGGTCTCCTACCGGAACTTCACCTTCTTTGCCCTGGGTGAAGCCAGCTATGGAGCGGATGAATTGTTAAGCGACAACAATTATTACTGGGTGGACGGGAATGATAAGTACTCTGAAGTGGTGCTCAACAGCTGGACGCCGGATAACAAAGCTACCGCCACGCATCCCCGCCTCAGCTCACAGACTAACAGCAACAACCACCGCCCGTCCACTTACTGGGAATATGACAATGATTTTTTCCAGATCCGCAGGGTGCAGCTGAGTTACGATATGCCCGCTTCCGTCAGCAAACTGCTGCTGATGAGGGCGCTCAATATTTTCGCGGACGGCAGCAACGTTTACCAGTTCAGCAAAAGCCGCAGGATACGGGATTTGAGCATTGGCGGCGAACCTAATTACCGCGTCTTTTCCATTGGCCTGAACGCCAGCTTTTAATGACCGTTAAAAAGAGAATTATGAAAATACTCAGAATACCAGTGATCCTGCTTTCCGCCTGCCTGCTGTGCGCCTGTGAAAAGCTGTTCAATCCGAACGACGATAATCCAAGCACATACGACAGGATATTGATCGATCCTGCATTTGCAGAAGGGCTGTTGATAAGGGCATACACCTATATACCCACCAACGAATACCGGTACAGCGAAATCGCCACCGACGATGCCGCCACCAACGAAAAAGGAAGTGAATTCCTGCGAATGGCCACGGGCGGATGGACTTCGCTCACAAATCCCGAAAACCTTTGGGATAACGGGAACAGGGCCATCATGTATATCAACCATTTCCTGGATGTGGTGCAGATCGTTCCCTGGAAACCATCGGACCCGCAGTTGAACACCCTCTATATCCGCCGTCTGAAAGGAGAGGCACTGGCCCTGCGCGGCATGTTCAAATATTATCTTCTCCGCAACCACAGCGGTTACGGCGGAAATGGTGAATTGCTGGGCTTCCAGATATTAAACAAGTTCACTACTACAGCCGCGGATTTTTCAGTTCCGCGCAGCGGCTTCGCCGATTGCCTGAAGAGCACTTATGACGACCTGGATAGCGCACTCGCCCTGCTGTCTCCCAACTACGGCGACGTAGACGATCCCGTGGACCTGCCGCCCGGTTTCACCGATATCACGGACATTGATAAATACAATACCGTATTCGGCGAAGTGACGCAGCAGCGCGTCAGCGGGCGCATAGCGCTGGCCATTAAAGCGCGTGCCGCCCTGCTGGCAGCAAGCCCGGCCTTTAACGAGGCCAACAATGCACAGCTCTGGGAAAACGCCGCGAAGCTGACGGCCGATGTACTGGCCGGGATCAACGGTGTGGCAGGCATCGATTCGAAAGGTCATATTTTTTATCTCAAAGCGCAGGTGGACAATGCGGACCTCACCAGCGGCGATAAAAAAGATATTCCTGAAATGCTGTGGCGCCGGCCCGTGTTTACCAACCGCGCGCGCGAACAGGAAAACTTCCCGCCCAGCCTCTACGGAAGGGCCGAAGTGAACCCCTCCCAGAACCTGGTGGACGCATTCCCCATGGCTAACGGCTACCCGATCACCGACGGCGACTCCGGCTTTGATCCCCTCAACCCATATGCAAACAGGGATCCCAGGCTGGGCCTTTACATCGTGTACAACGGCAGCAAGCTGCGCAATACCACTATCAATACCGGTGTGGGTGCGGGAGACGATGGCCTTGACGCCCTCCAGACCTCCACACGTACCGGTTATTACCTGAAGAAGCTGCTGCGCGAAGATGTAAACGTCAATCCTGTTTCCACCTCGGATCAAAAACATTTCAACACGCATATCCGGTATACCGAGCTGTTCCTGAACTACGCCGAGGCGGCCAACGAAACCTGGGGGCCTGACGGAACCGGAACGCTGGCCTATTCCGCGCGGGACGTTATTGCCGCTATCCGCAAACGCGCCGGTATTAAGCAACCGGATGCATACCTGCAGTCCGTTACGGGCAAGGATGCCATGCGCGAGCTGATACGCAACGAAAGAAGGCTGGAGCTTTGTTTTGAAGGGTTCCGTTTCTGGGATCTGCGCCGTTGGAAAGCTGAACTGGCCGAACCGGTGAAAGGAGTGAGGATCGCTAACGGCTCCTACGAATACTTTACCGTGGAGCAGCGTGCGTACAACAACAGCTATATGCATTACGGGCCTATCCCCAACAGGGAGATCTTTAAGTTCAATCTTGTTCAGAATAAGGGTTGGCAGTAACCATTACTAATTTTAAAGCTAGAAGCATGAAACAGATATTGATGGCATTCGCAATTCTCGCAACCGGGTTACACGCCTGCAAAAATTCCGAGATCACCCACCCGGACTTTAAATACACGTCGGGCTTCTTCCCGTACCAGTTCCCGGTAAGGACGCTCATTCTCGGTGATTATATCTTCGATAATACGAACGACAACAATCACAGGTTCGTTATATCCGCCCACCTGGGAGGATTGTACAGCAACGATAAGGACAGGAGCTTTGACATTGAGGTGGACAACAGCCTGGCCGACCGCCTGTTATTCACCGCCAACGGCGATACCGTGCGGGCGCTGCCTGCAAAATACTACTCGTTGGCATCGAACAAGATCTTGATCCCGAAAGGCGAAATGCACGCCGGCGTCGTGGTGCAGCTGACCAGCGAATTTTTCACAGACGCGCGGGCGATCGGGCTGAACTATGTGGTGCCGGTAAGATTAAAAAGCTCCGCCGACGTGGATACCATCCTGTCAGGCAAGGCAGACAACCCGGATGCGGACCCCCGCATCCCGGCCCAGTGGCTTGCTGCGCCAAAGAACTTCACGATGTTCGGCATAAAGTTCATCAACGAATTTCACGCAGCTTATTTCCACTACGGGCAAAGCCAGGTGAAAGATGCAGCGAACACTGTACTGGAAGACAGCGTTTACGCCCACAAATTCTTAACCAGCAACCCCGTTACCCGCCTTGCCACGAGCGGCAGGCAACAGGTATCCGCCACGGTTTTTCTCCGCTCCGCGGTTATGACCGGGGAAGTCAGCATGCTGCTGACTTTCAACGGCAACAACTGTACGGTTTCCGCCCCGGCTGGCGCCGGTTACACCATTACCGGCACGGGGGAGTTTAAAAAAGAAGCATATGAGTGGGGCGATAAAAAACGGAACGGCATCGTGCTGAACTATGTGGTAACGCGCGGCGGCCAGACCTATGCGGCCAGTGATGTGCTGGTGGTGCGGGACCGGGAGGTGGTGATGGAGACCTACCAGCCCGTGGTGTATTGATCTTTTTTTTTGACTATAACGCTTATAAAAACCAAGAGGAACTGCCTGTTGAGGCGGTTCCTTTTTTGTTGCGGCGGCGCCACGGCTGTTGCCATCATTTTTCGGATTATTCGTATTTTCATACCTGATAATGAAATCATGCGCCATTTAAAAACCGGGAAATACCTTGGGCAGGTTCAAAGAACCTGGAATGCGGACGGCATCCTCGTTTCCGAAGCCGCTTACCCCGTCCGTGTCTTCGAAGGCTGGCATTGTCATGAGAATCACCATATCAGCTTTATCGTGCAGGGAGGCAACCGGGAGCAGCGCAAAGGCCGGGAGGCGGAGATACTGCCCGGGGAGATCGTCTGTTACAGGAGTGGCGAGCTGCATCGCAATTCCAACACCCATGCGCAATCCAGGAATATCAACCTGGAAATTGAAAGCAGTTTCTTTGCCAGTTACGGGCTGGAGGAGAATGCTTTCAGCAACGTTAGCGCACAACAGGGCGATGCAAAGTTCGCGATATTAAAAATATACAGGGAGTGCCTCTCCGGTAATACCACTGCCGTCCACAGCCTGTTGCTGGGCCTGTTGGGCACGAAAGAACATTCTTCCGGGAATACGCCGCACTGGGCAACAAAGTTGCGGGACGTTCTGCACGACCGCTGGCAGGAAAATATATCGCTCCGGGAATTGGCAGGCCTGCTGCAGGTCCATCCCGTAACGATCTCCAGGTTCTTCCCCCGCTATTTCCATTGCACGCTGGGCGAATACACCCGCAGGATCCGCGTTGAAAAAGCTATCGGCCTCATGCAAACCGGGCTGCCGCTCACCGCCATCGCCCACGAATGCGGTTTCTACGACCAAAGCCATTTTATAAGGGCATTCAGGGAAATAACCGGCTTCCTGCCCGGCGGGTATAAAAAAATAGGAGGCTAACCTCGTACAATTCCCCGTCATTTTCCGGGCTTACATTTGTGGTAAATATGAATTCGCCATGAAGTTCGCCATCCTGTTTTTTTGTCTTTTTATTTCTTCAGCCTGCTTTTCCCAAAGTCTTGATCCAAAAGAAGTGCAGGAAGCGGTATCCGGCATTGCCAAACTTATAGAAGTCAACTACGTGTACCCCGGGAAAGGAAAGCAGATCGCAGCCTACCTGCTGGGGGAACATAAAAAGGGAACCTTCGCCAAATGCAGCAGCTGGAAAATGTTCGATTCCCTGGCCACGCATCACCTCCAAACTTTCAGCCACGACGGCCACCTGTATGTCCGCAACGACCCGGAAACGGTGAAGAACCTCCTGGATAAAAAGGCAGATACTTCCGAAGCATTCAGCTATGATCTTTTTTATTACGGCCGGAAAGCCATTGAAAGTAATTATGGTTTCAGCGAAGTGAAGGTGATGGATGGCAATACCGGCTATATCAAAGTTTCCGAGATCAATATTTCATACAAGAGCCTTCCCGTTTTATTCGCGGCGATGCGCTTCGTGGCCGGCACAAAGGCGCTGATCATAGACCTTCGGGGCAACGGTGGCGGCGGAAGCGATGTGGGCGCTGTGTTTGAAAGCTTTTTTCTTGACAGGAACGTTCCCCTGCTGGAATTTAAAAGCAGGCATGGCGAAAGCAAGCTGGAAAGAACGGTGACCTGGCTGACCGAACCGAAATATGAGCGCCCGCTGTATATCCTTGTTGACAATGGAACAGCCTCAGCGGCAGAGGCGTTCGCCTACGCCCTCCAGATGCACAAACGGGCTGTTGTCGTAGGCCGGCCTTCGGCGGGAGGTGCCCATATGAACAGCTGGTACGTGGTGAATGAACAGCTGTATGTATCCGTTTCCACCGCGGCGCCGGCCAAACCCGGCACGGAGGAATCATGGGAGCAGAAAGGCGTGCAGCCCGATTACCTGGCGGAAAAAGGGAAAGAAATAGAGACCGTTCTCCGGTTGCTGAAATAAATACTTCCCTGCCCGGTAGCGGTATCCCTTGCCTGAAGTGTCTAACCACAAAGACACTTAAAGAAACATGCAATTACCACGTCTGTTTTCCACAACCCTGCTGTGCGGCGCTTTTTTCGCAACATCCGCACAGCAAAAGGACCTCGTAGCCTACGCCAATACCTTACAGGGCACCAATTCTGAATTTGCGCTCAGCCGTGGCAATACGCATCCCTCCACAGCCCTGCCTTTCGGCATGCACGCATGGTCTGCCCAAACAGGCAAGAACGGCGACGGATGGAAATATCAATATAAAGCCGGCGCCATCCGCGGTTTCCAGCAGGTGCACCAATGCAGCCCCTGGGTGGGCGATTATGCGGTGTTCAGCCTGATGCCGGTTAGCGGGGAATTGAAAGTGAACGAAGACCTGCGGGCGGCTGAATTCAGTCATGCAGACGAGGTGGCCCGGCCGGACTATTACAAAGTGACTTTCAGGAATAAGGTTACCACGGAGATTTCTCCCACCGAAAGAGGCGCGCACCTGCGTTTTTCTTTCCCCGGCAAAAGCCCGGCCTACATTGTGCTGGATGGTTACGATGCGCTGAGCGGCGTTAAGATCTTTCCCGCTGAGCGGAAAATAACCGGTTATGTGACCAATGGCCGCTTTATCCCGAAAGGTTTCAGGAATTATTTCGTGATGGTGTTCGACCAGTCTTTCGAAGCCAGCGGCACCTGGGAGAATGTAAATAACCGGGTGTCCGAAGGCAGCCTGTCCGCTGAAGG
>CBFHAF010000039.1:0-13175 GCA_965653435.1 uncultured Chitinophaga sp. | reverse complement strand
ATCTGAAAGCCCAGATCATTCAGCAATTGAATTTGCAGGAAGTAAAACCGGAAGACATCGGGAATGACCAGCCTTTGTTCAAAGAAGGGCTGGGGCTGGATTCTATCGATGCATTGGAGCTGATCGTTTTGCTGCAGCAGCATCACAACATCCGTATCGCCAAACCGGAAGACGGGCCGAATATTTTTTATTCCGTTCGCACCATGGCTGAATATATTACGGCAGAGAAAAACAAGACCGCATGAGCGGAAACGTATGGATAGCAGGCGGCGGCGTTATTTCCGGCATTGGCCATGACCTTGGCCAGTGCATTGCTGCATTTGAAAAAATGCAGCCGGGGATGCGCAAAATGGAGCACCTGCAGTCCGTGCACGCCAACACCTTCCCCGTAGTGGAAGTGAAGGCCGGCAACGCGGAGCTGGCTGAAAAGGCCGGCATGCCTGCACATTGGAGCAGGACCGCTTTGCTGAGCATGATAGCCGCCAAAGAAGCGTGGCAGAACGCTGGATTGGGGGATATCTCCCAATATCGCGCCGGCTTCGTGTCCGCCAATACCGTTGGCGGCATGGACAAAACCGAGGATTTCATGAAAGCCTTCCTGGAAGATGCTTCCAAAGGCCGCCTGCGCGAAGTGGTGCATCATGAATGCGGCGCGGTAACCGAACTGGTGGCGGACGCTTTAGGCATCCGGCATCATGTTTCCACCATCAGCACCGCCTGCTCTTCCGGCGCCAATGCGCTTATGTACGGCGCGCGCATGATCCGCGCCGGGATGCTGGACGTAGTGATAGCCGGGGGGACCGATTCGCTCACGCGTTTTACCCTCAACGGTTTCAACACCCTCATGATCCTGGACCAGCAGGCCTGCCGCCCGTTCGACGATACCCGTACCGGGCTGAACCTCGGCGAAGGCGCAGGTTATGTTGTGCTCGTGAGCGACACGATCGCGGAAAAGATCAAACCCTGGTGCAGGCTCAGCGGCTTTGCCAATGCCAACGACGCCTACCATCAAACCGCGTCCTCGCCTGAAGGCATCGGCAATTTTAAGGCCATGCAGGGAGCGCTGGAAATGAGCGGGATAAAGCCTTCTGAGATAGGCTACATCAATCTCCACGGCACCGGCACGCAGAACAACGACAGTTCTGAAGGGCTGGCGGTGGAGCGGCTTTTTGCACCGGCCTACCCGCCTGCAAGCTCTACCAAAAGCTTTACTGGCCATACGCTCGGCGCCAGCGGCGGCATTGAAGCGGTATTTTCCGCCTGGGCCCTCCGCGAAGGCATCATTTACCCGAACGCAAACTTTACCACGCAAATGAAGGAGATCCCATTCAGCCCGGTAACGGTCTTTTCGAAAAGCAACGCGCTGCGGCACGTGATGTCCAACTCATTCGGCTTCGGCGGCAATTGCTCGAGCCTGGTATTTTCAAAGGAATGACGCATATGCAAGCATATATACAAGGCGCCGGTTGTGTATCCGCCCAGGATAACGCCCTGTTCTCCGGAACCGTCCGGGAGCACGAGGGAGACCGTTTGCCGGTGGCAGACCCGGATTACAAACAGTGGATCGACATCAAACAGATCCGCCGGATGGGCCGCGTGATCAAGATGGGAGTGGCTGCTTCGCACATCAGCTTACAGGATGCAAACCTTGCCATGCCCGATGCGATCGTGATGGGCACGGCCTATGGCTGCCTTGCGGACACAGGCGTGTTCCTCAACAAGCTCGTTACACAGCACGAAGATATGCTCACGCCAACGGCTTTCATTCAAAGCACGCATAATACCGTAAGCGGGCAGATCGCGCTGATGCTGGGCTGCCATGCTTATAACAATACTTTCGTTCACGGCGCCTTTTCATTGGAAAACGCTTTGCAGGACAGCCTGCTGCTGCTGGCTGAAGATCCTGCCAAACAAATACTGGCCGGTGCCGTAGATGAGATTACAGATTATTCCCACAGCATTCTTTCCCGTTTCAGGCTGTATAAGGATGCGGCTACGGGCAAGCTGCTGCATTCCAACACCCACGGCACCATAGCAGGCGAAGGTGCCGCGTTTTTTGTACTGGGCGCGGAAAAAAAAGAAAGCTCCATCGCTGAGCTGACGGCAGTGGATATGTTATACAATCCATCTTCCGAAGAAGAAACACTGGCGCATATCGCAACATTCCTCGAACGCCACGGCAAGCCGGACCTGCTGGTGACCGGCAGGAACGGGGATGTGAAGAACGACAGCTATTATGCGGCCGCCGAAGAAAGGCTTTTCAACGGTATACCGGTAGCGGCTTTCAAACATTTGTGCGGCGAGTACCCAACAGCGTCCGCATTTGCCATGTGGATGGGAGCAGGGATATTGAAGAACGGCACAGTGCCTGCCGCGGCCATGTTCAAAGGCGAAGCGCCGGCCGCGCCGAAGAAGATACTGATCTGGAATCACGCGAACGGGAAACATCATTCACTCATTTTATTAAGCGCATGCTGAGAGATTGGGTTACATATCTGGGCCTGCTGGTCTTTTTTGTGCTGCTGTACCAGTACAGGATGGGGTATGTCCCTTTCTGGGTATTGCTCGTTCCCCTGGCAGTAGTAACGGGCTTTTCAGCCTGGGGCGCCAGCCGCGTGAATTCGAATTATTTCATCAGAACATTGTGCAGGGCCGATACAAAAGAGAAAGCGGTGGCGCTTTCTTTCGACGACGGCCCGGTTCAAAACTATACCCCGCGGATATTGGATATTCTCCGGCAGCACCAGGTGCCTGCCGCTTTTTTTTGTATCGGGCACCGCGTTGCCGCCGAGCCTGAGCTGCTGCGCAGGATACACGCGGAAGGCCACCTGGTGGGCAACCACAGCTACTCCCATCATACGCTTTTCGATCTGTACCCCACATTCAAAATGAAGGCGGACCTGCAAAAAGCGAATGAAGAGATCGGGCGGGCAATAGGCGAAACGCCCAGGCTGTTCCGCCCGCCGTACGGCGTTACCAATCCCATGCTGGCAAAAGCAGTGGCCAAATTCGACCTTATTTCGGTAGGCTGGAGCATCCGCTCGCTGGATACCGTGATCAAAGACGAAGACGAACTTTTTGAACGCGTGACGAAAAATATAAAAGCGGGAGACATCTTCCTGTTTCACGACACCTGCGAAGCTACGGCGAACATCCTGCCTGCGCTGATCAAGAAATTGCAGCGGGAAGGCTTCGCCATTAAACGGATTGACGAACTTTTAAACATACCGGCTTATGCGTAAATGGATCTTATTGTGTTGTTGTTTTGCAGCCCTGAACGCCGCTGCCCAAACGGGGTTCAAGCCTGTGGGAAATATTGGGCAGTTCAGGCAGCAGTTCGCCAAAGCCGCGCAGCAGACCAATACCATCAAGAGTGATTTTGTGCAGGAGAAGCACCTCAGCCTGCTGTCGGACAAAATAGTGAGCAAAGGAAAGTTCTGGTTCAAGAAAGAGAACAAGGTGCGCATGGAATACAGCAGCCCCTCGTATTACCTGATGGTGATCAACGGGAAAAATTTCCGCATCAAAGACGCCAGGACAGATAAAAATATTTCCACCAGCGGCAACAAATTGTTCGAGCAGATCAGCAAGATAACGGCAGACTGCGTGCAGGGCAACGTGCTGGGGAATAACGATTTTGCCACGAAAGTGCAGGAGAACGCTCAGTATTACCTGCTGCAGATGACGCCCGTGAGCAAAGGCATGAAGGACTTCTTCGCGTCCATCGACCTGCTGGTGGACAAAAAAGACCTGTCCGTCATAAAGATCACCATGCACGAGCGTTCGGGAGACGATACCATCATCAGTTTTAACCAGAAAGAAACAAACGTTCCCATTGCGGATGAGATTTTTGCTCTTAAATAGCCTGATGCTGGTGATGCTGGCCTCCTGCAGCTCCGCCTACCGCGGCCTGCAGCGGACAGACGGCGATGCGCCCGCCTGCATGGAACGTTTCCGCCCGAAAATAGAGCAGCCGGTGCTGTATGCCACGCAGGTGGACATACTGCATCATCATCTTTCGGGCCTGTTGTATTTCAAGCCTATGGAAGACAGCAGCATGCGGGTGGTGTTCATGAGTGAAATGGGCATGAAGTTCTTCGATTTTGAATTCGGCAAAGACGGCAGTTTCACCAAACACTACATGCTGCCCAAAATGGATAAAAAGGCAGTAGTGAAAACGCTGAAGAAAGATTTCGAAATGGTGCTCATGCGCCAGGACCCTGCAAAGGCAACCGTTTATACGATGAACGGGCAGCGTTACACCGCTTTCGGCCTTCCGAAAGGGAAGATCTACTACATCACCGACGGCGATTGCCGGTCGCTGCTGCGCGTGGAGAATGGCTCGAAGCGCAAGCCCGTGGTAGAGGTTTTTATGACGCATTACCGCAACGGCGTGCCGGACAGCCTGCTGGTACAGCATAAAAAAGTTAAATTCACTATTTCATCACAACGCGTGGAAAAATAATGTTAACAGGAAAATTCTTTACAATCGTTTCACAACAGCAGCCGGACCCACAGTCCGTTCACACTGTTATTGCCTGGAACGCCGCCCACCCGATCTTTGAAGGCCACTTCCCTGACCAGCCGGTGGTGCCGGGCGTTTGTATGATGCAGACCGTCCAGGAACTGCTGTCTGCCGCCGTAGGGAAGGAACTGCTGGTGGAGAAAGCTTCCAACATGAAGTTCCTCAACATGATAGACCCGAGGCAGGCGCCGCAGGTAACTGTAGAGATTGCCTGGGCGGCGGACGAAGCTGCTTACAAAACCACAGCTGTCATAAAACACGATGCAACCGTTTTCCTGAAATTCCAGGGACGATTTAAATAATGGAACCTTTGCCAACATACGAACCGCAATTCAGCGCCGGGAAGATCTGCGTGCTGGTGCCTACCTACAACAATGCCGGAACCCTCGGCGAAGTGTTGCGGAACGTGCTTTCCTATACCAGCCACGTTATCGTGGTGAACGACGGCGCTACCGACCATACCGCCGAAGTGCTGGCTGCTTTCCCGCAGGTGGCCGTTGTATCTTACCTGCCCAACCAGGGCAAAGGGATAGCGCTGCGCCGCGGCTTCAAATACGCCATAGAGCAGGGTTACGATTATGCCATTACGATCGACGCGGACGGGCAGCACTTTGCCAGCGACATCCCGGTGTTCCTTGAAAAATTAAAGACGGAGCCCCGTGCCATCCTTATCGGCGCAAGAAATTTGCAGCAGGAGAACATGCCGGGCAAGAATACGTTTGCCAACAAATTCTCGAACTTCTGGTTCTACGTGGAAACGGGGCTGAAAGGGCCCGACACGCAGTCCGGTTACCGCCTGTATCCGCTGCATGCCATGAAAAAGATGCGGTTTGTCTGCCGGAAGTACGAATTCGAGATAGAAGTGCTGGTGAGAAGCTCCTGGAAAGGAATTAAAGTAGACTGGGTGCCGGTACAGGTGTATTACCCGCCGGCGGAAGAAAGGGTTTCCCACTTCAGGCCCTTCCGCGATTTTTCACGTATCAGCGTGCTGAATACCGTGCTGGTAACGATTGCTTTCCTCTATATCCACCCCCGCAACTTTATCCGCCTGGTGTTTTCCAAAGGCGGCCTGAAACAGGTACTCAGGAACCTGCTGATGAGCCCGGAAGAAACAAATGGCCGGAAAGCCCTGTCCATCGGCTTCGGCGTGTTCATGGGCATTGTGCCTATCTGGGGTTTCCAGATGCTGGTGGCGCTTGCGCTGGCTGCCCTGTGGCGGCTGAACAAGGCGCTGGTGATCATTGCGGCGAACATCAGCATCCCGCCGGTGATCCCGCTCATCATTTACCTGAGCTTCCTTACGGGGCGCATGTATGTGGCGGAAGATGCCACCTGGGTGATCTTCAGCAAAGACCTTACCATCGATTCCATGAAGCAGAACCTTTTCCAATACATCACAGGCGCTATCACGCTGGCCGTGATCGCGGGGCTGCTGGCCGGAACGGTAACGTACCTGCTGCTGTCAGTTTTCAGGAAAAAACGGGTGGCGGTTAACCAGTAATATTGACCATGGGAACATTCTTCATATCGATCTATAATTTTTTCAATGCCCGTAAATGGCTGCTTTGGCTGTTTACGCTGGGCCTATTTGCCGTTGCCGGCGTGCTGGCTTCGCAGATAAAGCTGGAAGAAGATATTACCCGCATCCTTCCCAGGGATAAAAAGATCGACCAGCTGAGCCAGTTTTTGCAAAACTCGAAATTTGCAGACAAGCTGGTGGTCATGGTTTCGCAGAAAGACACCACAGCGCAGGCGGAGCCGGACAGTCTTACCGCCGTGGCGCAGCAATTCCTCTCCGGGCTGCAGCATGAACAGCTGGCCGCCGGTATCAAAGCCGTACAGGGCCAGTCGGACGATGGGATGATCATGGGCCTGGTGGGCACCGTGCAGGAGCATCTGCCGGTTTTCCTGGAAGAAAAAGATTACGCGCAGATCGATTCGCTCATCGCTCCCGGAAAAATAAAACAAACGGTTGAATCGAATTACAATACCCTGATCTCGCCTGCGGGCATGGTGCTCAAACAGGTGATACAGGCCGATCCGGTGGGTATTTCCTGGCTGGGCGTTAAGAAGCTGCAGGCTTTGCAGGTAGATGACCAGTTCGAGCTGTACGACGGGTTCGTGATGAGCAAAGACCATCGCAACATCCTGCTGTTCATCACCCCGCTGCACCCGCCGAACGAAACCGGCAGGAACAAAAAATTCCTCGGCAACCTCGACAATTGGATAGACACCGTGCAAACGGTTCACCGGACCGCGGGCATCAGCTACTTCGGCGCAACGGCCGTTTCCGTCGGCAACGCTGTGCAGCTGCGGAAGGATACCTACCTCACGCAGGGTATTACCGTGCTGTTGCTGATCGTGCTGATCGCGGTCTTTTTCAGGCGGAAACGCGCGCCCCTGCTGGTAATGCTGCCGGTCGTGTTTGGCGCTGTTTTTTCCGTGGCTATGGTTTACCTCGTGCAGGGCGGCATTTCGGTGATCGCGCTGGGCGCGGGCTGCGTGGTGCTGGGCATTGCAGTGAACTATTCCCTGCATGTGTTTAACCACTACCGCCATTTGCCGGATATCCGGCAGGTGATCCGCGACCTGGCCATGCCCATGACCGTGGGCAGCTTCACGACCGTAGGCGGCTTCCTTTGCCTGCAATTCGTAAAATCGCCCATGCTGCAGGATATCGGCCTGTTTGCCGCATTCAGCCTCATCGGCGCTTCACTGTTTTCCCTCATCATTCTCCCGCACCTGGTGGTATTAGGCAAGCCCGCGCAGGAGAAGGTTTCCCGTTATAATATCATCGACAGGCTGAGCCAATGGCGGCCTGAACGCAATAAATACCTCGTTGGCGGCATCCTGCTGCTCACGGTCGTATTCTTTTTCACCGCGCGCAATGTTACGTTCGAAAGCGATATGATGCGGATGAACTTTATGCCGGAACGTTTGCAGAAAGCGGAAGATCAGCTGAACAGGCTGAATGCGTATACCGCGCAGAGCGTTTACATGCTGTCTGAAGGTAAAAAACTGGACGAGGCCCTGCGGCACCGCGAACAGGCGGATACCGTATTACAGCGCCTTACCCGTTCCGGCGCTATTAAAAAAATAGCCGGCACCGGCGGCCTGCTGCTGTCTGAACAGGAACAGGCTGAAAGGATCGCCCGGTGGAAAGCTTACTGGACGCCGGAGAAACAGCAAAGGCTGATGCAGCAGCTGAGAACCGAGGGCCTGGCCTACAAATTCAGGCCCACGGCCTTCGATCCGTTTGAACAGTTGATATCAAGGGATTACAGCGTTATTTCCCCCGAAAAATCCGCCCTGCTGGAAGTGAATATGATCAGCGACCTGGTGACGCTGAAGCCGCAATCCGCCTCCGTTTCCAGCCTGCTGAAAGTGGACCCGGCGCGTAAGGCGGAGGTGTACGCCGCCCTGGAAAACCAGGCCGGCACCGTCGTAATAGATAAACAATACACCGCCAACCGCCTGGCCGGGCTGATCAAAGAAGAATTCAACACGATCGCATGGATGACCTCCCTGCTCGTGTTTTTCGCGCTGCTGCTGTCTTACGGCAGGATAGAGCTGGCGCTCATCACCTTCATTCCCATGCTCATCAGCTGGGTCTGGATCCTCGGCATCATGGGCCTTTTCGGCATCCCGTTCAACATCGTCAATATCATCCTTTCCACCTTCATTTTCGGCCTGGGCGACGACTACAGCATTTTCACGATGGACGGGCTCCAGCAGGAATACAAGACCGGCAGCAAACATTTGCCTTCTTTCAAGTCTTCCATTTTTTTCTCTGCCATCACCACCATACTCGGGCTGGGCGTGCTCATTTTCGCGCAGCATCCTTCCCTGCGTTCCATCGCGCTGATAGCGGTGATCGGCATCAGCTGCGTGGTGATTACTTCGCAGGTGCTTATCCCGTTCTTCTTCAACTTCCTGATCACCAACCGCGTGAATAAAGGGAAACGGCCGCCGTGGACGCTCTGGAGCTGGTCGAAGTCCATGTTCGCCTTCACGTATTATACAGTGGGCGCCATTCTGCTGACGGTAATAGGCGTGATACTGACCCGCATCAATTTCATCCACCTCGAAAAAGGGAAGAAGATCTATCACTGGATACTTTCCAAATTCACGTGGAGCCTGCTGCATATCATGGGCAACATCAAAAAGGTGACGATCAACACCACCGGGGAAGATTTTAAGAAACCCGCGGTGATCATCAGCAACCACCAGTCGTTCCTGGACATCCTGATGTCTACCGCCCTGACGCCGAACGTTGTGCTGCTCACCAACCAATGGGTATACAACTCGCCGCTGTTCGGCTACGTGGTAAAAATGGCGGATTATTACCCGGTGGCTGAAGGCGCGGAAGCCAGCATAGACAAGCTGCGCGACAGGGTGGAACATGGTTATTCCATCGTTATCTATCCCGAAGGCACCCGTTCCCCCGACGCGAACATCAAACGTTTTCATAAAGGCGCTTTCTACCTGGCGGAAGAGCTGAACCTGGACATTATTCCCGTGGTGCTTCACGGTACCGCCTACACGATGTCTAAAGGCGACTTCCTGCTCAAGAACGGCACCATCTCACAAAAGATATTACCGCGTATAAAGCCCGACGACACCCGCTGGGGTGATAATTACAGCACGCGTACCAAACTCGTGAGCCGTTATTTCAGGCAGGAATACGAGCAGATGCGCAAAACCAACGAAACACCGGGCTGGTGGCGCGAGCAATTGGTTTACCAGTATATTTACAAAGGACCGGTGCTGGAATGGTACATGCGGATCAAAACAAAGCTGGAAAACAACTACGCTCTTTTCCATGAGCTGCTGCCCGCGAAAGGGAATATCATGGACATTGGCTGCGGATACGGTTTCATGAGTTATATGCTGCACTTCCTGAGCCCGGAAAGGACCATACTGGGCGTGGATTACGACGAAGACAAGATCGCTGCCGCGCAGCACTGCTATATCCGCAACGAACATGTGCGATTTGAAGCGGCAGACATCACCCGGTACAACCTCCCGCACCAGGATGCTTTCGTGATACTGGACGTATTACATTACCTGCAGCCCGAAGCGCAGGAAAAGCTGATCCGCCAGTGCCTGCAGAAGCTGAATCCCGGCGGCGTGATCATTGTGCGCGACGGCGATGCGGACCTGACCGAAAGGCATAAAGGCACGCGGCTGACAGAACTTTTCAGCACACGTTTGCTGGGTTTCAATAAAACAGGCAACAAGCTGTCGTTCTTCTCTTCCTCCACCCTGCGCAGCATCGTGGAAAAAAGCGGGGGCACAGTGGAGCAGATCGATAACACGAAGTTCACTTCCAACGTTATTTTCATTATCAAACATTCATTCAGCGAGCAATATGCATAATTACGATGTAGTGATCATTGGCAGTGGCCTGGGCGGCTTAACCTGTGGGGCGATCCTCAGCAAGAACGGCTACAAAGTGTGTGTACTGGAAAAGAACAAACAGATAGGCGGGTGCCTGCAAACGTTTACCCGCGACCGGACCATTTTTGATTCCGGCGTGCATTACGTGGGCGGGCTTGAGCCGGGGCAGAACATGTACCAGATCTTCAAATACCTGGGCATCATGGAAAAGCTCAACCTGAAACGGCTGGACATGGATTGTTTTGACCGCATCGCATTTGCCGGGGATAACAAGGAATACAAAATGGCGCAGGGATACGAACTTTTCATCGAAGGGCTGCTGAAAGATTTTCCCGGCGAAGAAAAAGCCCTGCGCGAGTATTGCGGCATGCTGCAGTACATCTGCACCAAATTCCCGCTGTACAACCTGCGTATGGGCGGCTTCGACGAAAAAGAATCCGTGCTCAGCATCAACGCCGCTGAATATATCAACAGTCTCAGTTCCAACCGCCGCCTCACGCAGGTGCTGGCCGCCAACAACCCGCTGTATGCGGGCGTGGAAAGCAAAACGCCCATGTACGTACACGCCCTGGTGCTGAACAGTTACATCGAAAGCTCCTGGAAATGCGTGAACGGCGGCTCGCAGATAGGCAAGTGGCTGGGCCGCGTGATCATAGAGAATGGCGGCACGCTCATCAAACACCAGGAAGTAAAACGCATCGTAGCTGAGGGCCATGATGTGAAGTTCGTTGAAACCGCAACCGGACAACGGTACACAGGCAAGAACTTCATCTCCAACGTTCACCCCGCCAATACGCTGGACATGCTGGAGGCCGACGTGATCCGCCAGGCTTACCGCTCCCGCATCAAATCGCTGGAGAACGGCAACTCCACTCTCATGGTCAATGCCGTATTGAAGCCGGGCATGTTCCCGCACATGAATTACAACTATTATTACCACGGCGTGGACAGCGTTTGGGGCGGCCATGAGTATACTGAAGAAACCTGGCCCACCGGCTACGCCATGTTTATTTCCCCCGATGCGAAAGATCACCGTTTTGCCAACGGCCTTTCCATTATGGCGTACATGAACATTAAAGACGTTGCGCCATGGGTGGATACCTTCAATACCGTTTCCCACGAAGGCGACCGTGGCGCGGATTACGAGGCGTTCAAGAAAGAGAAGGCGGAAAAGCTGCTGGATATGGTGGAGAGGAGGTTTCCTGTGATCAGGCAGTGCATCCAGAGCTATTACGTGGCCACCCCGCTGTCGTTCCGCGACTACATCGGCACGTCAGACGGCTCTATGTACGGCGTGCTGAAGGACAGTAACGATCCTTTGCGTACCTTCATCTCTTCGCGGACGAAGCTCAGCAACCTGTTCCTCACCGGGCAGAACCTGAACATGCACGGCATACTGGGCGTAAGCATGAGCTCAGTAGTGACCTGCTCCGAGCTGCTGGACATGGAAAAATTATTACACGATATCAAGATGGCATAAAATGGCAGTAAAGAAGAGATCGATATGGAAGAAATTGCTGAGGTTCTTTTTATTTACCCTCGGTTTTTTGGCGTTGCTGCTCGTTGGCCTGATCGTTTACCTCTACATCGTTGCCCGGATGCATCCGCCGGAAATTTCGGACAAAAGCAGCCTGCAATGGAAACGCAGCCGGGTGGATTCCACTGCATTCACGCTGAACAACAGCTGGTTCCGGAAAAGCCGCAGCGGCCTGTATGAAATGTACATCGAAGGCAAGCCGTTCGAAAGAGGCGTCGTGTACGGGAAACTGGCGGAAGAGCTGGTGCAGCGGCAGGAAGACCATTTCACCGAACAGATCGGGAAGATGGTTCCTTCCAAAACCTACCAGCATTTCCTGAAATACCTCATCGGCTGGTTCAACCGCCATATGGACGAGAACGTTCCGGAAGAATACAAAGAAGAGATCTACGGCGTGTCTTTCGCCGCCAGTTCCAAATACGAATTCATCGGCTCCAACTACCAGCGCATCATGAACTATCATGCCGCGCATGATATCGGGCATGCCCTGCAAACCATGGCCCTGGTAGGCTGTACGTCTTTCGGCACCTGGAACGGCCGTTCGGAAGACAGCTCATTGATCATAGGCCGCAACTTCGACTTTTATGTGGGTGATAAATTCGCAGAAGACAAGATCGTCGCGTTTTACAAGCCGGATAAAGGCTACCGCTTTATGTTCATTACCTGGGCGGGCTTTACCGGCGTGGTTTCCGGCATGAACGAACAAGGGCTGACCGTTACCATCAATGCGGCTAAATCCAGCATGCCTTCAGGCTCGGCCACGCCGGTATCGCTGGTGGCGAGGGAAATATTGCAATACGCAAAGAACATTAACGAGGCATACGCCATTGCGCAGAAAAGGAAGATGTTCGTCTCAGAATCTTTCCTGATCGGCTCCGCGAACGACAACCGCGCCGCCATTATCGAAAAAACGCCGGAAGAACTGGCGCTGTACGATCCGGGTGGGAACGAGATATCCTGCGCCAATCACTTCCAGAGCAAAACACTCGGCGCTTCCGCTCCCAATAAAGAACAGCTGGACGAAAGCGCGTCGCCATACCGGTATAAACGTTTGCAGGAACTGCTGGCGCGCAACGGCAAGAACTCTGTTGCCAAAACCATTTCCATCCTCCGTGACCAGAAAGGCCTGAACGATGCGGACATCGGCATGGGCAACGAAAAGGCGCTGAACCAGCTGATCGCCCATCACTCCGTAGTGTTTGAGCCGAAGCAGCTGAAAGTATGGGTGAGCACAGCGCCCTGGCAGCTCGGCGAATTCGTGGCGTACGACCTGAAAAAAGTATTTGCCATGAACGGCCTGCAACCCGGTCAAGAGATCTGCGACAGCGCGCTGACCATTCCGGCGGACAGCTTCCTGCAAACCGCAGATTACCGTAAGTTCGTGGACTTCCGGGCGCTGAAAGCCGCCGTGATGGATAAGCAGGCTGTGGACGTGGAGAGGCTGGTGGCGGACAACCCCGCCTATTACCATGCCTATGTGCTGGCGGGTGATTATCTTTACCGGCAGAAGGATTATACTAAAGCCAGACAATATTACCAGCAGGCGCTGACGAAGGAAATAGCCACCAAGGCAGAGAAAGACCATGTGCTGCAGCGCATTGCCGATTGTGATAAAAGAATATAATGAAAGGCATCGGGACAGATATCGTTGAAGTAGACCGTATAGCCGCCAAGATCGGGAAAGGGCAAGGCTTCCGCGAGCTGGTGTTCACA
>CBFHAF010000038.1:0-13347 GCA_965653435.1 uncultured Chitinophaga sp. | reverse complement strand
GGACCAGGTGAAGGGAAAGATCGTGTTCTACAATTATAAATTTAACCCAAAGTTCATCAAAACCTTCCGCTCCTATGGCGACGCCGTGCGCTTCAGGGGCCAGGGCCCGAGCCGTGCGTCCAAATATGGCGCATTGGCCGTGGTGGTGCGTTCCATGAGCCATAGTACAGACAATCACCCGCATACCGGCGCCACCCGTTACAACGATTCTTTCCCGAAGATAGCCGCCGTGGCGATTGGATTGAAGGATGCGGAAGTGCTGAGCAAACGCATCGCCGGCGACCCTTCCATGAAACTCTTCCTGCGCACCAACTGCGTGATGCTGCCTGATACCATCGGCCACAACATCATCGGTGAGCTGCGCGGTAGCGAGTTCCCCGGCGAATATATCACCGTGGGCGGCCACCTTGACGCCTGGGACAATACCGAAGGCGCGCACGACGACGGCACCGGCTGCGTGCAGAGCATCGAGATCATCCGCGCCTACAAGGCCCTCGGCATCCGCCCCAAACGTACTATCCGCGTGGTGTTGTTCGCCAATGAAGAAAATGGCCTGCGCGGCGGCAGCAAATATGCCGAACAGGCGAAGGCCAATAACGAGAAGCACCTCTTCGCCCTCGAAAGCGACGCCGGCGGCTTCACGCCCCGTGGTTTTATGATGGATATGAGCGATGCACAACGCAGCAAAATAAAGAGCTGGGCGCCGCTTTTCCTGCCTTATGGCCTCTATGATTTCGATGAAGTGGGCGGCGGGGCAGACATCAGCCCCCTGCACAACCAGCTGGGCACCCCCATGGCTGAACTTTCTCCCGATTCCCAGCGTTATTTTGATATTCACCATGCCGCTTCAGACGTTTTTGAAGCCGTGAACAAGCGGGAGCTTGAGCTGGGCGCTATCGGGATGGGCGCGCTGGTGTACCTCGTAGACAAATACGGTTTATAACTATGAAAAGATTTATCCTCGTTATCGTTGCAGTGCTGCTGCTCATTTTCGGTATCTTCTTCGTGATCCGGTATTATTTCGTGTTCGGCCGCGGCACCAAGGCCGGCGAGCTGAATTTTTTCGTGCAGAAGGGCTACGTCTGGAAAACTTATGAAGGCCGCCTGATCCAGACCGGCTTTAAACCCCAGAACATGGGCGGCGTACAATCCAACGAATTCCAGTTTTCCGTGACCAGCGAAAAAGTGGCCGCGCAACTGATGGCCGCAAGCGGCAAAGTGCTGGAGCTGCATTACAAGGAATACCTGGGCGCGCTTCCCTGGCGAGGTTACAGCAATTTTATCGTGGACAGCGTGCTGTCTGTAACCGATCCCGCAACGGGAAAGAAAGTGCCTTTTTAGGATATTGGATATATGGCACAAAGCCGTTCCTGTATAACAGGAACGGCTTTGTTATTTGAGGAAAGCCCGGTGATTGCGGGGAGCAGCTGGGCTAAGCGGGTAAGGAAGAAGCAGACTCCCGCAAAACCCGTCATTGTGATGAGTAGATCGAGGCGGATAAGGAAGAAGCAAACTCCCTCAAAGCCTGTCATTATGATGAGTAGCGGGGCAAAGCGGATAAGGAAGAAGCATACTCCCGCAATTCCCGTCATTGTGATGAGTAGCGGGGCTAAGATAAGGAAGAAACAAACTCCTGCAAAGCCCGTCATTGCGAGGAGCAGCAGGGCCCGGCGGGTGGGGCAACGAAGCAATCTACGGCGCAGGACTGATAAACCCCGTATTGTGAGATTGCTTCGTCGCGCCCCGCACAAACCCCACCGCTCCTCGCAATGACGGACATCCCATGCAATGACGGGCTGCTCACTTTATGAAAGACATTTACTGCAATGACGGACTATTTCTCCCTGACGGACATTTCCGCAATGACAAACTGCTCCGGGCTTTGCTCAACTTCAGTTATTGTTTGCCCTGAAGCTGCAGAAAAGGAAATTTTGTTTGGTATTGAAGGGAGTGAGATGGTCTTCCGTGATGCACCTGATCTTTGTAAACCCTTTTGAAAGCTGCTCCTGCAGCTCATCTTCATTGTACTGCCTGATCTCCAGGCCGCTGCATTTGGTGGGGCCGTCGTGGGAAAAGGTGCCGATCGTCAGGAAACCTTTAACGGAAGCCTTCGCGATGCTTAAGTATTTTTCGATCTGGTCGCCGGATGTAAGAAAATGGAATGCGGCGCGGTCGTGCCAGAGATCATAGTGCCTGGCGGGTTTGAAAGCGGTGATGTCGGACACGATCCAGGTTACGCGGCTGGCGGCCTTGCCTAATCTTTTCCTCGCCCTTTCCAGCGCCTGTTCCGAAATATCAAGAACGGTAATATCCTCGAACCCTTCCATCAGTAAAAAATCCACCAGCTTGCTGTCGCCGCCGCCAATGTCGATGATGCCCGCGGTTTTGGGCAGGTTGAACCCGCGGATGAAATCGAGGGAGGTGGAGGGAACTTCCTGCGTCCAGCTCACTTCACCGGGTTGTTTTTCGGTGTAGATCTTTTCCCAGTGGTGTTTTTGGTTAGTCATTCGAAGCCGTTTTCAGTACAAATTTCGGAAAAAAAGAAGAATCAAGGGTTTACCCCGCCCGCGTACAGCAAAAATATCGCGGGCCGCTTGTGGAAATCCGCGTCCGCCTGCTTTTTCCATTGCGCCACGCTTTGCGTGCGGATGTATTCCGTGGGTGCCGTGAGGTCCGCCGCCACACAGAGCTGCGTGCGGTCGCTGCAATGGGCGAGTATATCTTTCAGCAGCTGGTTGTTCCGGTAAGGCGCTTCGATGAACAGCTGCGTCTGCTGTTTCCTGGCGGAAGCCGCTTCCAGCTCTTTGATCGCTTTGGCGCGTTCGGGCGGCTTTACGGGCAGGTAACCAACGAACTGGAAGTTCTGCCCGTTCATGCCGGATGCCATCAGTGCCAGCAGCATGGAATTGGGGCCTACCAGGGGTACTACCGTGGCGTTCACGCTGTGCGCCGCCTGTACTACCAGCTGCCCGGGGTCCGCTATGGCGGGGCAGCCGGCTTCGCTGATCACACCGATGGAACGCCCTTCCTGCAATAATTTGCGGGCGATGCCCAGGTCGGGCGGGTTGTGTTCGTTCATCAGGTGCAGCTGCAGCGAATCGATGTCGATGGATTTGTCCAGCGCCTTCAGGAAACGGCGGGCCGTCCTTTCATTTTCGACGAAAAAAACGTCCAGCTGCTTCACCGTGGCGGTAATGTATGGCGGCAGGCTGAAGAGCGCGTCCGCGCTCAGCACGGTCGGTATCAGGAATACTTTACCTGGCTGGGGCATCGGGCAGGCGTTGTTGTTGTAAATGAATAGTGGCGGCAATTACGGCGTAGCAGGGTGCGAGTATCCAGCCCAGCAAAGGGATGAACATCATCAGGTAAAATACGAGCCCGTTGCCGATGGCCATGCCTTTATGCTGGCCGATGTATACGATGCTCTGCTTCATGGTCCAGCGGCGGCGTTCGAAGCTGTAATCCATCATGGAAAACCCGAAATAATAACACTCCACGAACAGCGCGATGAGCGGCGTAAGCCAGCCCAGGATGGGAATAAAGGCCAGTATGGCGATGATGAGCATGAATACCGTCTGGTACAGCAGGTTGCGCAGCGACAGGCGGATGCCGCGCCCCACGTCTTTCATCAGCTGGGAAAAGCTGAAGGGGAAATCTTTCCGCTGCATGATGGCTTCCGTTTTTTCAGAGAGATAGGCGAAAAGCGGGGAGCCCACTATCAGGAAAAGATATTTGAAGAAGGAAAAATACATGAGCAGGAACACCATCCGCACGGCGAACCCGACCAGCAGGAACAGGAAATTCACCCAGCCGTTCTGCACTTCTTCTATCCAGGTTTTGAGCGTAAGCAGGTTCAGCACATAATCGATGAACACGCCGGAATAGTCCCACACGAAATAAATGCCCGCCACGAAGAGGAGGCAGTAGATAAGGCCGGGTATTATGATCCATTTCCACAACCGGTTTGCCGAAATGAACTGGTGCGCTTTGCCGTACGACTGAATGGCGCCGAGTACTTCTCTTAATGAAAACAAATCTCTTTCTTTTTTAAAATGACGCAATCAGGCAGAGGGAGTAAACAAAGGAACAGGATGTAACGAATGTAAAATAGTAATATTTTGCAGTATGGCTAAACTGGAAAGGGCATTTTATGCTGATAAAGATGTGTTAAAAGTTGCCAAAGCATTGCTGGGTAAGGTTTTGGTGACGGAAATAGACGGTATTCGCACTTCAGGCAGGATCGTAGAAACGGAGGCGTACAATGGCGCGGCAGACAGGGCTTCCCATGCCTGGAATAACCGCAGGACCAACAGGACGGAGGTGATGTTCGGCCCCGGGGGCGTAGCTTACGTGTATCTCTGTTACGGCATTCATCATCTTTTTAACGTGGTCACCAATTCGGAAGATGTGCCGCATGCCGTGCTGGTACGCGGCCTGGAGCCACTGGAAGGAATTGACCACATGCTTTTCCGCTGCGGCAAACAGAAAGTGGATTACACGCTCACCGCCGGCCCCGGCAGCCTTTCAAAAGCTCTGGGCATCACCACAGGGCTCACCGGGCAAAGCCTGCTCGGAGATGTGATCTGGATAGAAGACGCGCCGCCCGTTCCAAAGAAGGACATCGTAGCGGGAACGCGCGTAGGAGTAGCTTATGCGCTGGAAGACGCCTACCTGCCTTACCGTTTCTCCGTGAAAGGAAGCTCCTGGGTGAGCAAAGGGAAAGGGCTTGTAAAATAAAAGACCGGCTATGCTGAGAATAAGAAGGGCCGGCAAAGATTGCCGGCCCTTCACTATTATGAGAAATCGCTTAAAATTTCGGGCAGAGCGTACCGTTCTTTTTGTTGTCGCCTTTCGTACGGATATAGATCACCGAAAGCTCCATGCCGCCGCGGTAGTTGGAGGCGGGTTTCAGGGTAGACACGTTCAGGTCGTAGCTGAGGCCTACTTTCACGCTGTTGAATTCCAATCCTACGTAGGGATTGATCGCATCTTTCAGGTGGAACCAGGCACCCAGGTAGAAGATAGTCGGAGCGTCGGGCATATCGTTCAGCATAAAGCCGTAAGCGCCGCCCATCGTGGTTTCTACGGCCTGGTTCTGTTTCATGTAGTGCGCGCTCACGTGAATGCGGTTGCTGCCGTTCACCGGGAAGGAACCGCCGCCGTGAACGGTGTAACGGTAGCTGAGGCGGTTGTTATCCGCATTCAGGAACGTTTCCGTTGGCTGCGTGAAATGGTAATACGACACGCCCAGGTAAAGGTTGGAAGATTCGCCTACGAGGCCGCTGTACAACAATCCCACGTTATAGTCCATGTAAGAAATAGCAAGGTTGGTAATGCTTTCCCCGCTGGGCAGGGAAGGATCGTAACCGTTGTCCCCTATCTGCTGCTCGAAGATCAGCTTGCTCTGGTCCACACGCTTCTGCACAAACGCCGCCTGCAGGCCGATACCTAAAGTATGATTGCCTTCCACATCCAGGCCTTTATGATAGGCTGTGCTGAGCGCCACGTAATTGGAATTCAGCGCGCCGCCGCCGGTCTTGTCGTACAGCGCAAGAACGCCTACGCCCCAGGTATCGGTGTAGGAGATGGTGTTTTTCAGGATACCGAAGTCCGCCGCGAGCGTTCCGGTAATATAGGGTGAGGCAATGCTACGCCACTGGGAGCGGTAGTTGCCGGAAAGACGAAGATCGCCGGAGAAGTACCCCGTAAACGCCGGGTTCAGCGTGAGAGGAGACGCGAAGAACTGCGTGAAATGCGGGTCCTGCGCCTTGGCCTGGCTGAATGCATAAAGGGTAATGGTCAATAGGAGTAGAACTTTTTTCATCACTTCAACGGTTATAAAACATATAGGGACACTATATAATCCAAAGCTACAAAACAATATTCATATTTCAAATTAAATCTATATAACGAAAATCCGCTATTGTATCTGCTTTGAAATGAATACCAGTGAGTTTTAAAATCGACGACAGCTGCTGCAGGATCTGGTTGACGCACCAAGCACCTTTAAAGGGTGCTTATATCCATTAAAACGCAAAAAAACGCAATTTGTTACTGTTGCATCTTGGTACCGAAGGCCAGGTCGCCCGCATCGCCCAAACCGGGAACGATATAGCCTTTGGCCGTCAGTTCGTCATCAATATCCCCGGCCCAGATGCTGATATTGACATCGGCGTTCCGCTGCACGTATTCGATGCCGATGGTGCAGGCGATAGCCGTAACGATGTGAATATGAGCGGGTTTGCCGAATTCGGCCAGGTGGTCGATGGTTTTGACAAGAGAAGCGCCGGTGGCCAGCATGGGATCGGAAAGGATCAGCACCTGTCCGTCCAGCGGGGGGCAGGATACATATTCCAGGCTGATCTCGAAGGACCCGTCGCGGTTATGTTTGCGGTAAGCAGAGATGTAGGCGTGATCCGCTTTATCGAAGTAATTCACCAGGCCCTGGTGCAAGGCCAGGCCGGCCCGGAGAATGGTACCCAGCACGGGTTGCTGCTTCAGCACCCCGCAGGTGGCGGTGCCCAGCGGTGTCTGTACTTCTTTATCCACGTAGGTGAGGGTTTTGCTGATCTCATAGGATGCTACTTCGCCCAGGCGTTCCAGGTTCCTGCGGAAGCGCATCCTGTCCGTCTGAACAACTTCGTCCCTGATCTCGCTCATCCATTCGCCTACGAGCGAATTGGTTTCACTCAAATTGATAATCATAGCCCTGCCGTTTTGCGTTTGCACGCCAAAATAGCGCTTTTTTGCTTACCAATGGCGAAAAGCATGCGGCGAAAGGATTTATTAACCCCTCCGCCGCAGTACTGAAAAATAAGGCGCCGGCAGCCGGGCGCCCATCCGCCCCGGGCGCTCCCATAGCCGTTTCCCGGCAGCCTTGTTACGTATTTCCCGCACAGCCTGTTCCTCAAAATCCGGCTGTCAGTCCTCCTTCGCCACAGACGCGCTCAGCGCCCGGGCTTTCTTCAGCAGCTGTATATATTCAGCCCGGTATCCTTCAGGATCGTCGCCTTTGGCGGACACGGCCAGTTTAATTGCATCTTCGAAGCTGGACTTGCCCGCATGCGGGCTGTTGCGCAGCAGCATGCCGAACTGTGCCACGGACGCGGCTAAACGGAAATCCGCCGGGCATTCGCTGATCGGCTTTGCGCCGGCTTGCAGCACCGCCTGTAAAAGCTGGCTCTTTTTGCCCTGCGGGGCTTTGTAGCGCACCTTCACCGTCAGCACTTCTTTGCTCTGCACCAGCGGTGTTGGAACGGGCGCGGGCTGCTGGTATTTCAGCGGGTCCACGGAGCCGGGCTGCGGCATCTGCGAGCCTGCGGGCACTATTTCATACAGCGCCGTCACCGTATGGCCGGAGCCCATATCGCCCGCGTCTTTTTTATCGTCGTTGAAATCTTCTTTGTCCAGCAGCCGGTTCTCATAACCGATCAGCCGGTAACCCTGCACCTGTGCGGGATTGAACTCTACCTGCAGCTTCACGTCTTTGGCAATGGTGAAGAGGGTGCCGCCGAACTCGGTAGCGAAGGTCCGGCGGGCCTCTTCGAAATCATCGATATAGGCATAGTTCCCGTTTCCCTTGTCTGCAAGGGTTTCTAGCTTGTTATCCTTGTAATTTCCCATCCCAAAGCCCAGCACGGAAAGGAATACGCCTTGTTCCCTTTCTTTTTCGATGAGTTTTTCGAGTGCTTTTTCGCTGGAGATGCCCACGTTAAAATCGCCGTCTGTAGCCAGTATCACGCGGTTGTTGCCTTCTTTTATAAAGTTCTCTCCCGCTATGCGGTACGCCAGCTGGATGCCTTCGCCGCCCGCTGTGGAGCCGCCTGCATGCAGCTTATCGATCGCGGCGATGATGCGCGCTTTTTCGCTTCCGCTCGTGGAAGGCAGCACCAAGCCCGCCGCGCCGGCGTATACTACGATAGACACACGGTCCTGCGGGCGTAACTGCTGCACCAGCAGCTTAAATGCCTGCTTCACCAGGGGCAGCCTGTTTTCCGGTTCCATAGAGCCGGAAACGTCCAGCAGGAACACGAGGTTGGAGGGAGGAAGATTATCCGCCGTATTGCGCTTTCCCTGTATGCCTATGCGCACCAGCTGGTGCGAAGGGTTCCAGGGGCAAACGGCCAGGTCGGTATGAATGGCCACCGGGTCCTGGTTCTGCGGTGCGGCGTAGTTGTAATCGAAATAGTTGATCAGTTCTTCGACCTTAACGGCATCGGTTTCTGGCAGCTGGCCGTGGCCGAGGGAACGGCGCACAAGGGTGTAGGAAGCACGGTCCACATCCGCGGAGAAAGTGCTCAGCGGGTCGCTTTTCACGGTGTGGTATTTGTTTTCGCTGATGCGACTGAATTCATTCGTGTTCTGTTCGTAATGAATCAAACCCTGCGGGGCCCGCGATCCGTATAGGGCACTGACGGATGCGGCTACCATCGCTTTTTTCTGCACGGGCGAATCGCTCATCACGATAATTTCCTGCAGCGATCTTGAATCTTCGCGCAGCCGCACGGTAATATTGTTGTCGTGCGCGGCGATCTTCCGCGTAGCAGTGAGGTAGCCCATAAAACGTATCTCCAGCGTAACGGTATCCGTTTTCACCTTCAGGCTGAAATCGCCCATCATATTGGTGCCTGTGCCATAGGTGGTGCCGGCGATGGTAACGCTGGCGCCGTGCAATGGCACGGAATCCTGCATGGATAATACCTTGCCGGTAATGATCTTTTCTTTTCGGGACTGGGCGTTTGCCGTCAGTACAGGAAAGGCGGCGAGCAGCAGCAGGAGTATCTTTTTCATAACAGATCGGGTTTGTTTCCGGGGTCTGGATGCAGGAAATGGCAGGTATTCCATAAAAATTTTTTCCTTCCCGTTATCTTTGCAAAAACTTGCAGCATGGTATACAACGTAATCGGTTTAATGTCAGGCAGTTCGCTGGATGGGCTGGATATCGCATTTGTGGAGCTGAGCGAAGTGCGCGGCCAGTGGGGTTACGTGATCCACGCTGCTGAATGCATGCCTTACGATGCGAAATGGATGGAAGACCTGAGAGGCGCCGTGAACCTGACAGCAAGGGAATACCAGCTGCTGCATTGCGCCTATGGGCACTATATAGGCCGGCAGGTAAAAGAATTCATTAACCGGAACCACCTGGAGCACCGCGTGCATTTTATCGCATCACACGGCCATACCACTTTTCATATACCCGAACGGCAAATGACGGCCCAGCTGGGCGACGGCGCGGCCATTGCCGCTGAAACCGGCCTCCCCGTTATCAGCGACCTCCGCTCCATGGACGTTGCGCTTGGTGGGCAGGGCGCTCCCATCGTGCCCGTCGGGGACAAGCTGCTTTTCCACGGCTACGATTACTGGCTCAACCTGGGCGGCATTGCCAACCTCTCCGCCAAGAACGAGGAAATATATCACGCCTTCGACGTATGCCCTGCCAACCGTGTGCTGGATGCACTGGCGGCGGCGCTCGGCAAAAGTTATGACGAGAACGGCACGCTGGCCTCGGGCGGCGTAACAGACGCCAAACTGCTGGAGGCGCTGAACGCGCAGCCTTATTATAGCCAGCCCTTCCCCAAATCCCTTGCGAACGATTTCGGCACGGATGTGATACTGCCGCTGATCAGCACGCATACACTATCCGTGCAAGGCAAGCTGCGCACGTACGTGGAGCACATCGCGCAGCAGGTTGCCGCCGCTGTAAAAGCGGTTTCAGGGGAAACTGCACAGGAAAGGAAATTGCTGGTTACGGGCGGTGGGGCGTTTAATCACTTCCTGGTTAAAACCATCAAAGCGCAGCTGGAGCCGCTGGGCATTACGGTAGTTATCCCGGATGAGCAGACCGCGGCTTATAAAGAAGCGCTGGTGATGGCGCTCATCGGCGCCCTGCGCTGGCGCCAGCAGCCCAATGTGCTCAGCTCCGTGACAGGGGCCAGCCGCGACAGCGTAAATGGAGCGTTGTACCTCGGCGAAGGATGATCCTTACTCTTCCGGGAAAGCCAGCTCTTCAAAAACAAATTCATCTCCGTTGAACAATCCTTTGTCGCTCAGCTTCAGGTGCGGGATCACCAGCAGGGCCATGAAGGATAATGTCATGAAAGGAGCGTCCAGCCTGCAGCCCAGGGCTTTGGCCGCTTTGTCCATCAGGCCGTATTTATGCGCTGTGAGGTAACCGTCTTCCGCGCTCATCAGTCCCGCAACGGGCAGCGGCATTATTTCATCCCCGTCAGGAGCCACTACGCTGATGCCCCCTTTGCAATCGATCAGGTTATTCACTGCTTTGCAGATACTTTCATCATCCGCCCCTACGGCGATGATGTTGTGGCTGTCGTGCGCTACGGTAGAGGCAATGGCGCCCCGCTTGAGCCCGAAGTGATGGATAAAGCCGCAGGCTACGGGCGCATCATGGTAACGGTTTACCACGGCCACTTTCAGCACGTCCTGCGAGGGGTCGGACACGAGGTTGCCGCCATGATCGCAAAGGATGGCGCTGATGCGGTTGGTGATCAGCTGGCCCTGCAGGGCTTCGATCACTTTTATCCGCACGGTCTGCCCATGGGAAGCGACGCGGAAATCGGCCGCCGTTTTGGGCGAGCAGCTGAAGCGGTTGATGGGGGTTATTGGAACGGAAGGAATGAGCGTTTCCCCGTTCTTCGCTACCAGCGTACCGTTGATATAGGTTTCGAGGATGTTGAAATGCTGAAGATCATCCACCACGATAAGGTCCGCGGGATCATTCTCCCGCAGTAATCCCACAGGCATGCGGTAATGCTGTACCGGGTTGATGCAGGCGGCGAGGAGAATGTTGTACAGGTCGTAACCTTTTTCCAGCGCCCTTTTCACGAGCACGTTGATGTGCCCTTCTTCCAGGTTGTCCGGGTGTTTGTCGTCGCTGCAGAACATCACCATTTGCGGGTGCGAGTTCAGCAGCGGGGCCAGCGCTTCGAAATTGCGCGCGGCGCTGCCTTCCCTGATCAGGATGTGCATGCCGTGCTGCAGCTTGCCGAGCGCTTCTTCCAGCGTAAAACATTCATGGTCGGTGCTGATGCCCGCGGCAATGTACCGGGCGGCTTCGCCGCCGCGAAGGCCGGGCGCATGGCCGTCTACCGGCTTGCCGTGCCGTTTGGCCGCAAAGATCTTCGCCATCACTTCAGCATCTTCATGCAGCACGCCGGGGTAGTTCATCATTTCGGAGAGGTAATAGATATCGGGCCGTTGCAGCAGCCGGTCCACCGCCTGCGCGTCTATGTTGTCGCCGGCGGTTTCGAACATGGTGGCGGGCACGCAGGAAGGGGCGCCGAAGCAGAATTTGAAAGGTACTTTGGCGCCGTTGTCCAGCATAAACTCAACGCCTTCCACACCGCATACATTGGCGATCTCATGCGGGTCAGACACGGTGCCGGTGGTGCCGTGCACCACGGCCATGCGCGCAAATTCAGAAGGCACGAGCATAGCGCTTTCCACATGCACATGCGCATCAATGAAACCGGGAAGCATATAACGGTCCGGCACAGCGGCCGTAGCGGGCTCGATGCTTTGGATGCGGCCGTTGGCAAGGGTGACCACGGCAGGGTATGTTCTTCTGCCGGGAATGTCTACCACATGGCCGGCCAGCTGTAACTGGTTCATAGCCGTAAAACTCGTGAAAAACCGTTAAAGAAAACCTAATTGATTTTGCCAGGTCTCATAAAAAGACAACATTTGTAACAATTCCCAATCTATCATTAAACTAATTTTTATGAAGAATTACCTCATGTTAACCCTCGCGGCAGCGCTTACAACTACCGCGGTTAGCACGAAAGCACAGACGGTGGACGAAATTGTCGGCAAACATATCACCGCGATGGGCGGCAAGGATAAACTGGAGGCCATTAAGACTTCCGTAACGGAAGGCACCATGGAAGTGCAGGGCATGGAATTCCCCTTCAAAGCTACGATCATCAACAAACGCGGCATGCGCATCGAGTTCGAGGCCATGGGCACTAAAAATATCCAGGTGGCCACCACTACCGGCGGCTGGAACATGCTGGGCGTACAGCAGCAAACCGAGCCTGTAGACGTGCCGGCCGAAAGCCTGAAAGAGATCGGGCCCGACCTGGATATTGAAGGCGAGCTGGTGAATGCAAAAGAAAAGGGCCATACGCTCGAGCTGATCGGTAAAGAGACTGCAGATGGCGCCGAGATGTACAAGATACAGCTGACCCGCAAAGACGGCAACGTGGCCAACTATTTCATCGACGCGAAAAATTATTACATCACCAAAAGGTCTGTGCAGGTAGGCGGCGAGGAAGCGATCAACACGCTGCTGGAATACAAAAAAACGGACGATGGTTATGCATACGCATCTATCGTGGAAACGCAGCCCACCGGCATTAAGCTGAAAGTAACGAAGATGCTGTTCAACTCTTCCGTGGATGAGAAGATCTTCGAAAAACCCGCGAAATAATAATATAAAAGACCGATACTGAAAGAGGCTGTCCCGTAAGGGACAGCCTCTTTTTATTTCGTCAGGGAGGAGCTCCGTCATTGCCAGGAGAGCCCGTCATTGCGAGGAGCAACGGGGAGGCGTGTGCAGGGCGCGACGAAGTAATCTCCCAATACCGGATATATCAGTCCAACGCAGGAGATTGCTTCGTCGCCCCACCCGCTTTGGCTCTACTGCTCCTCGCAATGACGGGCTTTGCGGGAATTTGCTTCGTCCTTACCCTACTCAGCCGCGCTGCTCCTTGCAATTACTGGTATTTCCTGAGCATTTCCGTTGCTTCCTGCCGGATGCGGTCCGCAAGGTGCTGCGGCTGTATCACTTTCACGCGGCTCCCGCTGCTGAGCAGCAGCATCACGAGCTCGTGGTTCACCACGATATTCAGTTTGATGCGGCACTCCTCCTCATCGTCTTTCAGTATTTCCTGCGAGGGGTGCAGGGGTTGAGTTTTCACGTATTTGCCCTGGTGTGGGGTGTAGGAAAGGATGATCTCTTCCGGTTCGCCTTCGGATACGGTAATGCCGATGGCATGCTGGAAATAGCTGGCATCGTCGAAATTCTTTTCATCGAAATGTTTGTCGGTAGGCCAGAGCTTCACTACACGGTCCAGCGCGAAAGTGAGCAGGGTGCCGCCTTTGGCTTTCTGGCTTTTGCCGATGAGGTAGAAGCGGTGGTTGTATTCCCGGAGGTGATAGGGCTCCACCCAGTGCTCCTTCGGTTCCTTGCGGTCGAAGCTCTGGTAGGCGATGCGGATCACTTCGCGGTCCTTGATGGCGTCCACGATGTCCGGGATCAGTTCCGCGCCTTTATACTGGCTGCCCCTGCTGAACTTGATGAGCCCGCGGTTTTCGAGCTGCTGGCGGTTC
>CBFHAF010000037.1:0-13538 GCA_965653435.1 uncultured Chitinophaga sp. | reverse complement strand
GTTTGGGTGAGCGACGACGGGAACAAGATCCCCCTGCGCATAGACAGCCCTATTTCCGTGGGCAGCATCAAGGTGGACATGATCAACTACAGCAACCTCCGGCATGCCATGAACGCCCTGGTAAAGAAAAGGTAGCCGGGCCCCCGGATTCATCTTTATCCGTTATATTTGTTGCAGCTTAAAATCATTTAGATATGGAAGAACGCAAACCTAAGATACTGTTGGCTGAAGACGATACCAACCTCGGCATGGTATTGAAAAATTACCTGGAGCTGAACGATTATGAGGTGGAATTGTGCAGGGACGGCATTCTGGCGCTGGCAGCCTTCCGCCGCGAGAAATTCGACATCTGCCTGCTGGATATCATGATGCCCAACATGGACGGTTTTAAGCTGGCCGAAGAGATCCGCGATGTGGACCCCGATATCCCCCTTTTCTTCCTTTCCGCCAAAACCATGAAGGAAGACATTATCCAGGGCTACAAGCTCGGGGCGGACGATTATATCTCCAAACCCTTCGACAGCGAGCTGCTGCTGCTCAAGATCAAGGCTATCCTGAAACGCAACCAGGAACTGAACAACAAGGAAGAAGAGCAGTTCGAGTTCAGGATCGGGCAATATCATTTTAATTCAAGGCTCCGCACCCTTACCAAGGGGAACGACAGCCATACGCTTTCCCCCAAGGAGAACGAGCTTCTCCACATGCTCTGCGAGCATAAGAACGACCTGCTTCCGCGCGAAGTGGCGCTCAAAAAGATCTGGGGCAGCGATACCTACTTCAACGGCCGCAGCATGGACGTTTATATCGCCAAGCTTCGGAAATACCTGAAAGACGATCAGAATATCGAGATCGTGAACATACACGGCAACGGCTTCAGGCTGGTGGTGAAAGATTAAGGAACAGGAATTTAGAGGAGGCGGTGCCTTGAAAGCCCCTGCTGTAAAGGATTTGGGCGGGACTGATGCTCTTTTACCCCGGATCAAGTCCACCTCATGTCCGCCTCATCTCCACCTTTCCTCCCTCTGTTCTTCGGTTTCCGCTTATTCACCCTTTAACCGGACTTCGGGTTAATCCTATATTAGCCCCGCTGTAAACCCGCTGTGGTGGCGGGTAAAAGTATTCAAAAATATATACATATCACCAATGTGCAACAGAAAGACGGTCTTTCCTTGCTAATCTGGCAATTGATCAGAACAAAAGGTTCGATCCTCCCTTGAGCGGGCTCTTACCCAGGTGCATATACGCTTTTTCCGTTACCTCGCGCCCGCGGGGCGTACGTTTGATGAAGCCTTCCTGTATCAGGAACGGCTCGTATACTTCCTCCAGCGTGCCTGCTTCTTCGCCTACGGCGGTGGCAATGGTGGTAATCCCCACCGGCCCTCCTTTAAAGTTTTCGATGATCACGTTCAGGATGCGGTTGTCCATTTCGTCCAGCCCGTATTCGTCCACGCTCAGCGCTTTGAGGCTGAACTGTGCGATCTCCAGGTCTATCACGCCATTGCCCACCACCTGCGCAAAGTCGCGCACGCGGCGCAGCAGTCCGTTGGCGATACGCGGCGTACCGCGGGAGCGGCGGGCGATCTCGGCCGCAGCGTCCGACGTGATCTTGGAGCCCAGCAGCCCTGCCGCGCGCCAGAGTATCTTTTGCAGCGTGGCGGCGGAGTAATATTCCAGGCGGCTTTTGATGCCGAAACGGCTCAGCAGCGGCGCGGTAAGCAGGCCGGAACGGGTGGTGGCACCCACCAGCGTGAAAGGATGCAGGTTGATCTGTACGGAACGCGCATTGGGGCCGGAATCGATCATGATGTCTATCCGGTAATCCTCCATGGCAGAGTAAAGATATTCCTCCACCACGGTGCTCAGGCGGTGTATTTCGTCTACAAACAGCACATCGTTCGTTTCAAGATTGGTGAGCAGGCCCGCCAGGTCGCCGGGCTTTTCTATCACCGGGCCGGAGGTCTCGCGGATGTTCACGCCCAGCTCGTTGGCCACGATGCGGGAAAGGGTGGTCTTGCCCAGGCCGGGAGGGCCGTGGAACAGGATGTGGTCCAGCGCTTCGCCGCGCATCTTCGCCGCTTTGATAAAAATCCTGAGGTTCTCAATGATCTGCTCCTGCCCGGAGAAATCCTCAATTTCTTTCGGCCGGATACTGTTCTCGAATTCCTTTTCGGCAGCACTCAACCGGTTCTCATCTGGTCTTAGGTTTGAATTGGACATATCTTCGCCTTTCATCTCCAAAAGTAAAGAGAAATTGTAGAGGATATTTCCATTATTTTTAGCGAAATCTTTATCAGCCATGAAATTAAGCGCACTATGCCTTCTGGGCGCCCTGGCGGCGGGAATCATGCCTGCACGGGCGCAAAAGATCAGCGAAACGGAAGTGAGCCGCATCATCAGCACCCTCGCTGCAGACAGCATGCAGGGGCGGATGACCTTCACGCCGGGGATCGAAAAAGCTTCCCTGTTCATTGAAGAGGAATTCAAAAAAGCAGGCCTGGAGCCGCTTCCGGGACAGAAGAACTTCAGGCAGGAATTTGCCATGCTCGAGGGGAGAAAGCTGGTGCCGGTAGATTCAACCGTTTCTTCCGTTTCTGCAACGCCTCCCAAATTCCTCCACAACGTGGTTGGTATGATCAAAGGCAGCAGCAAACCGGACGAATACGTGATCTTCTCCGCCCACTACGATCACATCGGCATACTGAAACCCACGGAGGAAGACAGCATTGCCAACGGCGCGGATGATGATGCATCGGGCGTAACGGCGGTGATCCTGCTGGCCGATTATTTCAAAGAACATGCGCCCGAGCGCAGCGTGGTATTTGTGGCGTTTACCGCGGAAGAGATCGGCGGCTTCGGCTCCCGTTATTTTTCGCAGCAGCTCGATCCTGCGAAGATCGTGGCCATGTTCAACATCGAGATGATCGGGAAAGAATCCAAATTCGGCCGCAACAGCGCGTTCATCACGGGCTTCGAACGGTCCGATTTCGGGACGATACTGCAACGCAACCTCGAGGGGTCCAGCTTCCGCTTCCATCCTGACCCGTACCCGGAGCAGCGGCTCTTTTACCGTTCAGACAATGCGACGCTCGCGCGCCTGGGCGTTCCGGCACATACCATTTCCACCACGCAGATAGACAAGGATACGCTGTACCACAGCGTGAACGATGAAGTGGAATCTATGGACATGAAGAATATCGCCGATATCATAGAAGCCATTGCGATAAGCTCCGGCAGTATCGTAGGCGGAAAGGACGCGCCGACGCGGATTGCGGAAGAAAAGAAACAATAAGAAAAGGGCTGCTGATGAAGCGGCCCTTTTCTTTTATAGGTTGAGGTTGGCAAATACCGAATAGTGGTCCGACGCGTAGAGCCCTTTCCAGGATTGGGTAATGGTGGCGTGTTGCAGCACCGTCCATTTTCCTTTCAGGAAGATATAATCGATGGGCTCCGTGCTGGTTTCGTGTGCTTTGAAGCTGTTAAAAGTGCAATCGGGCCCGTAGTGCGGTATTTTGCTGAGGGGCTTGGCGTCTTTCAGGTGCAATGGGTTCTGCGTGTCCGTGATCACGCGGATGGGCTCGTCTGAGGGTGTGGCGTTAAAGTCGCCGGTGATCACGACGGGCAGTTTGCCGCTGATTTTTGCAACTTTTTCCAGCAGCAGCTTCGCACTTTCGCGGCGGGCGATCTTGCCCATATGGTCGAAGTGGGTATTAAAATGGTAGAATTCTTTTCTGGTTTTGCGGTCGCGGAACCTGGCATAGGTTACGATGCGGCAGATGGCGGCGTCCCAGCCTTTGCTGCCAACCACTTCGGGGGTTTCAGACAGCCAGAAGGTGCTCGATTGCAGCAGTTGCAGGCGGGTGGTATCGTAGAAGATAGCGGAGAATTCGCCTTTTTTCTGGCCATCGTCGCGGCCTGCTCCCACGAATTTATATTGAGGAAGGCGCTGGCTGAGGTCGTCCATCTGGTCCCAGAGGGCTTCCTGCACGCCGAGCAGCTGCGGCTGGTGGAACAGTACCTGGGAGGATACTTTGTCTTTCCTGTTGGGCCAGGCGTTGATACTGTCTTTCGGGTTGTTGTAGCGTATGTTGAAAGACATGACGCGGATGTTGGTGGTCTGCGCCAGCGCCGTGGAAGCGGCAAACAGGCAGAGCAGCAATACGGTGGTGATCCTTTTCATGGGGGCCAAGTTAATAATTATACTTTTCAGTTTGCCTTCGAAATCCTGAGATATTCTATTCTTAACATGAGATATTCCCGGGCAGATTTTTACCATCGGGTTCCCTAAGTGGTTAGATTTGGGGCAGGTGAAAAAATTCGTTGTATGGACAGATTTTCGTTTGACCTGCCGGGCCGGGAATATTGCGCGGTAAGGGTCCGGGGCCTGCTGTTCGAAGATGAGCAGGGTTGTTTTTTTGCGCATTTGCCGGGGCTGGACCTTACGGGTTACGGTGCTTCGCGGCGGGAAGCCAAAGATTGCCTGGAAGCGGTGTTGCGGGTGTATTTCACGGACATGCTGCTGAAAGGGACGCTGGTAGAGGATATGACCCGCCTGGGCTGGAGCTTCAGGGGAGAGATAATCTGGCCCCCGCTGCCGGATATGGCGGGGTTCGACGATATGCTGGAGCTGATGAAGAACGGTTCCGCCGTGCGGGGTTTCTTCTGTACGATCGATATACCTTATTCTTCCGCCTGCGCCTGATTTTTTTTGTTAACGCCAAAACGATCTGTGTATGAAAGATCCGTCTTTACCTGCCGTGAGCCTCGATGCTTTCCGTTCTTTTTTGACATCGAAGGGGTTTGCATTCCGCTTTATTGCCGGGGGCTATGAAAAATGGCACCAGCCGGGCGGAGGCCGGCCTGTGGTGATCCGCATGTACCAGGACCCTGTGCCGCTGTTCGCTGTGAGAACGGCCCTGCGTGCGATCGGGGAGCCGGAAGAGGCATTGCGGGCGTTTATGGAGCAGGAGCTGCAATAAAAAAGGACCGGTCCCGGTTAAGCGGGGCGGTCCTTTTCAAAAGATGGTATAAACTGGTTGTTTATTTCATGTCCTTCATCACTTCCTGCACGGCCCTTTCGAGCTGCGGGTCTTTATCTGCCAGCCTGTCCGTGAAAGTAGTCTTCACATAGATATCGGGGGCTACGCCTTCTTTTTCGAGGTTTTTACCGTCGAGTGTGTAGCAGCCCCAGGAGGGGAGGCGGTAGAATGAGCCGTCCACCAGTCCTTTGCCGGAAGTGAAAATGATCCAGCGGTAAGATTCGGTGCCGATGATCTTGCCCAGTTTCAGCGCTTTGAAGCCTGCTGCGGTCATTTCCGCATCGCTGAGGGACTGTTCGTTGATGAGCAGCACGATGGGTTTGCCGGCAGGTGCGAAATTCGGTTGCGGGGAGAGCTTCCCTTCGCGGTATTGCCATTGCAGATAGGGCCGTTGGGACAGGAATTTCAATACCTCATCGTGCACGTTGCCGCCGGTGTTGTAGCGGAGGTCGAGGATGAGGGCGTCTTTACTGCCGAGCTTGGCAGTCATGTCAATAAGGAATTTTTCCAGTTCCCCGGTGCCCATGTTCTTCATGCAGGTATAGGCTACTTTATTGTTGCTGAGCTGGTCCACTCGTTTTTCATTCCCTTCTATCCATTCGTCATAGAGCTGGGTGTCGAGGGAATAATATGGCTGCGGGTGAAGCCTGACATCGAAAGGTTTGCCGTTGCGTTCGAAGGTGAGGGTGATCTCTCTTTCGAAAGAAGGGCGGGTGAAGTATTGGTCGCGGCAAAGTTCCGTTTGCACGGGAGTGCCGTTCACTTTGGTGAGGATGTCGCCGGGGCGGATGTCCACACCGCGTTTGTCGGCGCTGCTTTTAGCGATGATGCGGCTTACCTTGTAGGGGTGCAGGTTGTCGAACTGGATGCCCGTTTCCATGGTGCGGTAGCTCAGGTTGATCTTTTCTTCATCACCTGAGCTGTTGAAGCCGAGGTGCGAGGAATTGAGTTCGCCAAGCAGGTCGTTCAGCAGGATGCGGAGGTCCGAGCGGTTGTTGATGTACGGCAGGAAGCGGCTGTAATCGTCGCGGAGCCTGGCCCAGTTGGTACCGTGGAAATCGGCATTGTAGAAATTCTCTTCCACGTTGGCCCAGGTTTCGTAGAATATCTGCTGGAACTCCGCACTGAGGTTACGGTAGAAAGGCATGCCGATATTGAGGACGTCCAGTTTGTTGGCATCTGGGTTCAGCTTGTGGATATTGCCGCCGGAAAGCGTGTATAATTTGCCGTCCACTTCACGGATGGGATATGCGCCCCGTTCAGAGCCGGCGATCTTTTCGGTTTTGTTCTCTTCAAATGGTTCGATCACGGTTTTCCAAAGGGCAGACCTTCCGTCTGAATGATTGGAGCTGAAGTATACGGTGGTTTTATCTCCTTTCTGGGAAATATAGTTGGGGCCGTATTGAGAGCCGAAATCGGGGCTTACCTGCTCCGTGCGCTGCATGATCTTGTCCGCATCGATCGTGATGTTGTTGGCGATGGCGGGAGGAGTAGCTTTGGAGGTATCTTTCTTATCTTCTTTTTTGAAGAGCTCGTCGAATTTATCGGCGCGGAAAGGTTCATCGAGTTTTTCCATCGAAATGCGGTAAACCTTTGGATTGGTCATACCGAAGGGGTAAGCGGGTTTGGTGCGGGAAGAAGTGAAGTAAATATACTTTCCGTCCGGCGACCAGTAGGGGTTGGTTTCGGTAACCCCTGTGTTAGTGAGGTTGGTAGTGGTATTTTTTTTCAGGTGATGCACCAGGATGTCCGACTCAAAGTTGCGGTACGCAGTGAACACGATATATTCATCGTTGGGGGAAAAGCGCGGATCTGCGTTCTGGAAGGCCCAGATCTCGTCTTTTACCACGGTTTTGGATTCGAAGGTTTTAAGGTCCATCACGCGCACTTCATCGCGGCCGCTGAGATATACCGCCTGTGTGCGGTTCTTGTTCATGTTCAGCTGGCGGTTGTTGCGTTTATCGCCGGTATGTTGTTTGGCGGGGCCGCTCCCGTCTGCCGGGATAGTGTACCAGTTGAGATAACCATTAAGGGTTTGGTTGAAGAGGAGGGTCCGGTTGTCCGCCAGCCACTGCACCTGCATGGCGCGTTCTGCCGGGCGGGAAAGCTGGCGTACGAACTTGCCTTCGATGTCTGAAACAAACAGTTCTCCGCGTGAAATGAAGGCGAGCTTTTTGCCGTCGGGGGATACATCAAAGTGAGAGATCCTGTCCTTTACTTCAAAGCCCTGTTCCTTCGGGAGTACCGGGTTGCGGAATAGTTTGATGGCAAGTTTTTCCGCTTTGCCGGCGGCTACGTCGTACATCCACACCTGGTAGTCCTTTTCGAATACCACTTTGCCGCCATTGGCGTTGGCAAAAGGCCTTTTGATGGAAGTAGGAAAGCTGCTAAGGGCCTTTTTATTCCCGTTTGCGAAAGTGTAGAGATTGTATTCGCCATTGGCCTCATCTGAAGTGAAATAGATGTTCCCTTTACGGTCGATGGTGGTCCAGAGGTCTTTGCCGCGGTAGTCCGTATAACGTTTGTATGCCTTGGTGGCGGGTATGTACGACTGGATGTCCGGGTTAAAATCTCCTTTATACCGTTTGCGGTTGGCCTGGAAGCTGCTTTCCCAGGTATCGTTGAAGAATAGCTCGCCGGAGGTGGGGTGTTCCACGATATTGTGAATGAGGTTAAAATAGTGGGGGAATATGCGCACAGGCGTACCGCCGTCGATGCCTACCTTGTAGCTGGTGGCATTGCCGGAGCGGCCGGAGGTGAAATATACCGACCGGGAGTCCCAGCTCCAGGATTCCATCTGGTCGGAGGCTTCGTGCATGGTGAGCTGCCTTACTTCGCCGCCGTCAATGGGTATCAGGAAAACGTCCGCATTGCCGAACTGGGTGGCGGTGAATGCGATCCATTTGCCGTCGGGGGATACTTTGGGCAGGGTTTCATTCCCCTGCATGGCGGTGAGCCGGGTGGCCTGCGGCCGCTGTACATCCGCTTTCCAGAGGTCGCCTTCGTAGCTGAAGATCACCGTTTGTCCGTCGGGTGTAAGGGTCGGGTATGTTGTAAAATAGGCTTCTGTGGTCTGGGCCTGGGCGGGCAGGTACAGGAAAGCCGCCAGTAGGCCCGGTAGTAAAGCTCTCATAAAGCTGGGGATTTTAGTTAACGGGAAATTAAGAAGGAATCGGCGTATGAAGAAACCTTTCATCATGAATTTCAGGCGCAATCCTCCCGGAGAGGCAATTAAGATCAAGGTGGAACGGCGGCGTGGCTGCAGCAGATCAGCGGGGCCGCTGCAGGCTGGTTTGCCGGGAGGCAAGCGGGGATTACGTTAGAGGCATCCTTTGTTATGCCGGAACAACATTCACAGCATGGGCCGTAACAGGCCGGGCGAAAGCCGCGGCGCCCTTCGTAGTATGCGGAACAATACAGGCAGGTTTCCTTCATGGCAAGATAAGGCAATGCTGCGGCACCCCCTGGCCTGCAATAACCCGTAATAAACCTGCCAGGCCTGATCCATGTTTGAGCTGGGTTTCCTGAGGCAGGACGATCAGACAGGAACAGTGAATTCGCATGGCGTGCGAATAGATTGCCAGGGCTGGCAGCCATCGCTATAAAAAAGCCCGGCCGGAAAATATTCCAACCGGGCTATATCGTATTGTGACAAAGATCAGATCACCACATTGATCATCTTTCCTTTCACGAAAATAATTTTCTTGATCTGCTGGCCTTCCACCCACTTCTGTACAATTTCGTTGGACAGTGCGATCTGGCGCACCTCTTCCTCACCGGCGTCCAGCGAAATGTTGATCGTGGTGCGGAGCTTGCCGTTCACGGAAACGGGATACTCCTTGGTGCTTTCAACAATATATTTTTCCTCGAATACGGGGAACGTCGCATCCAGGATAGAGCCGCTGTTGCCGATCGCCTGCCACAGCTCTTCACTGATGTGCGGCGCATAAGGCGCGAGCAATACCAGTATCTGTTCCAGCACGGCTTTTTTATGGCACTTCAGGTCCGTCAGCTCATTGATGCATACCATGAAGGCGCTCACCGCCGTATTGTAAGACAGGCGCTCGGTATCTTCCTCGATCTTGCGGATGGTCTTGTGCAGGGCTTTCAGCTCTTCGGCAGTGGGCTCGCCGCTTTTCACGATCAGGCCTTTCTGCTCGTCCATGAAAAGGCGCCAGAGCTTTTTGAGGAAACGGTGCACGCCTTCAATGCCCTTGGTTTCCCACGGTTTGCTCTGCTCCACCGGGCCGAGGAACATTTCGTACATCCGGAAAGTATCCGCGCCGAATTTCTCCACCAGCATGTCCGGGTTCACGGTGTTGAACTTGCTCTTGCTCATTTTTTCAGAGAGCGTACCGCAGATATATTTTCCATCTTCGAGGATGAACTGTGCATTGGCATAATCCGCCCGCCACTCGCGGAAGGCCGCGGTATCCAATTCCACGCCATCCACGATGTTTACGTCCACGTGCAGCTCGTCCGTTTCGTATTTGTCCTTAAGACCGGCGGATACGTACTGGTTGGTGCCGCGCACACGGTACACCAGCCTGCTGCTGCCCGTGATCATTCCCTGGTTCACCAGCTTTTTATAAGGCTCGTCGAACCCGATGTAACCCAGGTCGAACAACACCTTGGTCCACATGCGTGAATACAGCAGGTGCCCTACGGCGTGTTCGGTGCCGCCGATGTACAGGTCTACCTGGCCCCAGTAATCTGATATTTTCCGGTCGCAGAAAGTTTCGTTGTTATGCGGGTCCATATAACGCAGGAAATACCAGCTGCTTCCTGCATAACCGGGCATGGTATTGGTTTCCCGGCGCAGGGAAGTGCCCGGTGCGGCAGGGAGGTTCACCCATTCGGTGATATTGGCCAGCGGGCCTTCGCCTTCCTCACCCGGGCGGTAGTTTTCCACATGAGGCAATTCCAGCGGCAGTTCGCCCTCCGGCAACGCCTCGGGAACGCCGTTGCGGAACACGATCGGGAAAGGCTCGCCCCAGTAACGCTGGCGGCTGAAACCGGCGTCGCGCATGCGGTAATTGATCTGTTTTTTGCCGATGCCGAGACTTTCGATCTTGTTGATCACCGCGTCCATAGCCTCTTTCATTTCCATGCCGGTAATGAAATCGCTGTTGTAAAGCTTGCCTTCCTTGGTGGGATTGGCTTCTTCGCCGTTGAATGCAGGGCCGAGGATATTGGTGACGGGGATATCGAAATGCCTGGCGAAGTTAAAGTCACGCTGGTCGCCACAGGGAACCGCCATGATGGCGCCTGTGCCGTAACCTGCCAGCACGTATTCAGAGATCCATACGGGTATTTTCCGCCCGTCGAAGGGGTTCACGGCATATGCGCCGGTAAAACAACCGGTGATCTGTTTCACTTCGGCCATACGTTCGCGCTCGGAGCGGCTTTGAACATATTCTTTATAGGCGGCGATGGCTTCGGATTGTTCCTGGGTGGTAATGCGCTCCACCAGTTCGTGCTCGGGCGCAACCACCATGAAGTCCACACCGAAAATGGTATCGGGGCGGGTGGTGTACACCACGATGCTGTCCAGCGTGCCCGCCACGTTGAACTTGATCTCCGCACCCTGGCTCTTGCCGATCCAGTTGCGCTGCATATCTTTCATGGCCTCGCTGAAAGTGATCTTGTCAAGGCCTTCCAGCAGCCTGTCCGCATATTCGGTAATGCGGAGGAACCACTGGCGCATCTTTTTCTTGATAACCGGGGGCCCGCCGCGTTCGCTAACGCCGTTGATCACCTCGTCGTTAGCCAGCACCGTGCCCAGCGCCGGGCACCAGTTCACCTCGGCATGCGCGAGGTAAGCAAGGCGGTATTCCATCAGCACCGCCTGCTGCTCCTCATACGTATACGCGTTCCAGGTATCGGCATTGAAACGGATCTGCCGGTCGCCGGGGCATTCGTGATGCACGTTGCCGTCTGCCTCAAAAATGCGCACGAGGGTCTCAATACGCTCGGCTTTCCCGGCATGACGGTTATACCAGCTGTCGAACAGCTGGAGGAAGATGTATTGGGTCCATTTGTAATAAGAAGGGTCGCTGGTGCGGAATTCCCGCTCCCAGTCGAAGCTGAAGCCAATGTTATCCAGCTGGCTGCGGAAGGAATTGATGTTCTGCTCCGTGGTCACAGCCGGGTGCTGACCTGTTTCAAGGGCGTATTGCTCTGCCGGGAGGCCGAAAGCGTCGTACCCCATAGGGTGCAGCACGTTAAAGCCTTTGAGGCGCTTGAAGCGGGCGTAGATGTCCGATGCGATATACCCCAGCGGGTGGCCTACATGCAAACCCGCCCCGGAAGGGTAGGGGAACATGTCCAGCACATAACATTTGGGCTTACTGCTGTTGTTGCTTACACGGTATGCATGGGATTTTACCCAATGTTCCTGCCATTTCCGTTCGATCTGCCTGAAATTGTATTCCATATGCGTAAAAAGCCCGGATTGCCGGGCGATTGTAGTAATTTAAGGTTTTGTGTGCCATTTTCCAACCGGCCGCATTTCTATATAATAAAAAATGTTAAAATACCGTTTGGGATGGCAAATGTAAACATAACTCCCAATTTTTATTATTTTCGCCCATAAACTAAAGAGGAATGGCTCAATCAGGGAAATCATCAGCAAAGAAATCGAAGCCGTCGTATATCTATTCAATCATTGGTGTTACACTGGTATTGATCCTGCTCGGCGTACTCGGCCTTTTCATGATCAATGCCCGCAACCTCAGCCGTTATTTCAAGGAAAGCATTGAATTACAGGTGTTTCTGCGCGAAAGCGTGAAGGAGCAGCAGGCTAACCTCCTCAAAGATTCCCTGGCCGTTATGCCCTTTGTGAAAGAGATCGAATATGTGTCGAAAGACATGGCTGCGGAAAGGTTCAAAAAAGAAAACCCGGAAGAGAACTTCGCCGTGCTGGGCTACAACCCGCTTGATGCAAGTATAGACATCACCCTGTACGAACGTTACGTGCACCCGGACAGCCTGAAGATGATCGAAGATCATATCAAGAACCGCGTGGCCGTACGCGAGCTGAACTATCCCAAAGCCCTGGTAACGCAGGTGCTGGATAAAGCCCGGAAAATAGGGCTGGTGCTGCTAGTGATCAGCATCGTCATGGCGATCGTAGTGCTTTTCCTCATAGACAATACCATCCGCCTGGCCATGTACAGCAACCGTTTCCTCATTAAGACCATGCAGATGGTAGGGGCAACGCGCTGGTTCATTGCCAAGCCCTTCGACATGAGAAGCATCATCAACGGCGCCATCAGCGCTATCCTGGCCATTGCCGCCCTCGTTGCGCTGATGTATATGGCCGAATCCGCCCTGCCTGAACTGAAAGGGATGCGCGACTATACGATGACCAGCCTGCTGTTCCTGGGCCTGATCGCCATCGGCATCGTGATCTCCCTGCTGAGCACGCACCGCGCAGTGATGAAATATCTCAAACTGAAACTCGACGATTTATATTGATCATAAGTTAATGAAACGATAATGGCTAAAGAACTTAAACAAGGCGAACAACAACCGAGCCTCTTCGGGAAAATGAATTACCAGCTGATGCTGGCGGGCCTCGCCCTGATCGTGATCGGCTTCCTGCTGATGATGGGCGGCGACAGCTCTGATCCCAACCGCTTCTCTCCCGAAGAAGTATACAGCTTCCGCCGCATCACCCTGGCGCCTATCGTGATCCTGCTGGGCCTGGCCGTGGAGGTATATGCCATCATGCGCAAACCCAAACAGTAAATCTGAACCGAAAACATTTACATCATACAGCGATGAGTACCTCATCGCTTTTCTTATTTTTTCAGCACCATGAGCATCTTAGAAGCGATCATTATTGCGATTGTAGAAGGACTGACAGAATTCATCCCCGTTTCGTCCACCGGCCACATGATCATTGCCAGCAGCCTGATGGGGATCAATAAAGACGAATTCACCAAACTCTTTGAAGTATGTATCCAGCTGGGAGCCATCCTGGCGGTAGTGGTGCTGTACTGGAAGAAATTCTTCAATTTCGGGAAACCGCAGTTTTACGTAAAACTGTTCCTTGGCGTGCTGCCCGCCCTTTGCCTCGGCTACATCCTTGGCGACCAGATAGACAGCCTGCTGGAAAAACCTGAAGTGGTAGGCGCAACGCTTTTACTGGGCGGTATTTTGCTGCTTTATGTGGACAAATGGTTCAACGCCCCTACCATTACTTCAGACGAGCAGATGGATTATTTCAAAGCCATCCGTATAGGCCTCTTTCAGTGCATAGCGCTGGTTCCGGGCGTAAGCCGCAGCGCGGCCACCATTATCGGCGGCATGCAGCAAAAGCTCACCCGCCACGCCGCCGCTGAGTTTTCCTTCTTCCTGGCAGTTCCTACCATGGCCGCGGCTACAGGTTACAAACTGCTCAAGCACCGCGACCTCCTTATGAGCTCCGGCGAGAATATCAAGCTGCTCGTGATCGGCAATATCGTGGCGTTCATCGTGGCCATGCTCGCGATCAAG
>CBFHAF010000036.1:0-13607 GCA_965653435.1 uncultured Chitinophaga sp. | reverse complement strand
GGACGCCCCACAGCCACCGCGGGAGGGCCGACGACGCAATGACGGCCCGCCACTCCTTCGTCAAACCAAATAAAAAAACCGGCAGGTACTCCCGCCGGCTTTGCTGTATTTTGATAAGTGCTGTTAATTCAGGCTTCTGAAATCCACCGGCACCAGCTTGCTGACGCCCGGCTCCTGCATGGTCACGCCGTAGATCACGTCCACCGCCGCCATCGTTTGTTTGTTGTGCGTTACGATGATGAACTGTGAATTATCGGAGAACTTGCGGATCATATTGGTGAATTTACCCACGTTCGCATCATCCAGCGGCGCGTCCACCTCATCGAGGATACAGAACGGCGCGGGCTTGATCAGGTAGATGGCGAACAGCAGCGCAGTGGCCGTCAGCGTTTTTTCACCGCCGGACAGCTGTGTGATGGCCGCGGGGCGTTTACCCTTGGGTTTGGCGATAATCTCGATGCCGGTATCCGCGAGGTTGGAAGGATCGTTCAGGATCATGTCGCACTGGTCCTCTTCGGTGAACAGCGCTTTGAACACGCGGATGAAGTTTTCCTTCACCTGGTTGAAAGTGTCCAGGAACTTCTGGTTGGCGGTAGACTCCACTTCCTGGATCGTTGCCAGCAGCGATTCCTTGGCATTCACGAGGTCGTTCTTCTGTTCCAGGATGAACTCGTAACGTTTTTTCATCTCCGTGTAAGCCTCGATAGCCGTGGGGTTGATCTCGCCCATGTTTTCCAGGCGTTTCTTCAGCCTTTCCGCGTTGCTCTGCAGGTCTTCGAGGGCGGCGGTGCCGGTGCGGTCTTCGTCCAGTATCTCGTCCAGGTTCACTTTGAATTCCACGCTGAGCCTTTCTTTCATAGAGGCCAGCTGCAGCTTCAGCTCGTTCACCTTGTCTTTGATCTGGTTCAGGTTCTGGTCCAGCATATCCCTCGTTTTCTGCTTGCTGCGCAGGGCGCTTTCCAGCTCCTGGAGGTGGTTGCGGAAGTTATAGTATTCCTGGTCCTTTTCGTTCAGCCCTTTTTCTTCTTCCTCGCGGCGGCGGAACAGTTCCACCAGGCCGTCCTCGCTTTGCGTAAGGCGGTCTTCGGCCGCGGCGATATTGCCGGCGGTATCTTCCAGCTGGGCTTTATTGCTGATCACCTGCGCGTGCAGGTCGCTGAGTTGTTTCCGTTTGAAGTCCAGTTCCTGCTTCAGGCCCTGTACCTTGCTCTGCTGGCGGGTGTGCTGGAGGTTCTGGTTATTGAACTGGATATTGGCCTGGTTGAATTGCTGCTCGGCTTCCTGCGCGGCGCGGTCTGCCTCCAGGATGCTGTCGTGCAGCTGGTGCACGCGGTCGTTCAGGCTATCCAGCTCATCGCGCACGCTGGAAATGCTTTGTTCGTTTGCGGCAAGGGAGGCTTCCATTTCAGCGAGGCGTTTGTTGCCGGTCTCGATGAGGTGATGGAAGTTCTCGATGCGGTTCTGCAGGCCGAACAGCTGGTTGTTCAGCTGGTTCACCTTTTCGCGGGTGGCGTTGATCTTGTTTTCGTTCAGCTGGCTGTTGTAGCCCAGCACTTCGTCGTGCTTGGCCTGGAGGCGAGCTTTGAGGTCGGCCACATTGGTTTCCAGCACGCGGATCTCAGCGTCCAGCTTTTCCAGGTTCTTGGCGCGGCCCAGCTTCTTGCCTTCGAACAGCCCTACGGAACCGCCGTTCATGCTGTATTTGCCACGGTGCATGCGGCCGCTTTGCTCGGTGATGAGCACGTCCTGCTCGGGCAGTTCGGTAAAATTAATGGCGGCCAGGTCTTCGGCGATGAATACTTTGCCCAGCAGGTAATTGCCGAGGCCTTTGTATTTCTCGTCTATCTCCACTACTTCCAGCGCCGGGATGGTGCCGGGCGGGGTGAACAGCTGCCCTGCCTGGTGGTTGAACTGGTCCAGGATAAAGAAGTTGGCTTTGCCCTTCTTATGCAGGTCCAGCAGGCGGATGGCCGTGATGGCCTCTTCCGCGTTGTTCACCACATAATAGTTCAGGTACGGTTCGAGGAGGTTTTCTATACAGGTGCGGTAGGCTTCCTTACAGAAAAATATATCGCTGAGGATGGGCGCTTTGTTGTTCCAGTCGCTGTTCTTTTTCAGGAACTTGATGCTTTCGGGGTAACCTTCCAGGCTATCTACCAGCGATTTCAGCAGGTCGTACTCGTTCTTTTTGGAATCGAGGGAACGGTTTTCGTCCACCAGCTTGTCGCGCAGGCCTTCGATCTCGCCTTGCGTGGCGAGTATCTTGCCTTTGGTCTCTTCCTGGAACTGCACCATGTCCTCCAGTTCTTCTTTGGTGTTTTCCAGCGTTTCCTGGAGGGTGGCTTTCTCTTCTTCCAGCTGCTGGATCTGCACCTGGCGGTTGGCCTTTTCTTCCTGGAGCTGCTGGATGCCGCGCTGGAGGTTCTGTACGGAGGTATCGGCTACGGCCACTTTCTTTTCCGCTTCAAACTGCTGGCGCTGCCATTGCTGCTGGTCTTTACGGAAGTTTTCGAGGGCCAGTTTCTTGTCAGCGAAGTGATGTTTTTTCTCGTCCACCATTTCGTGGAGGGTTTCCAGCTCGTCCTGCATTGAATCGAACACCTCCTGCTCGTCTGCCACCTGCGTTTCGGTGAAGGCGATGGATTCGGTGAGGCCGGCGACGGTACCTTCCGCGTTGTTCAGGAAGTCCGCCAGGCTTTTTTCCCTTTCGCGCAGGTAAGTGAGCTGCTGGGTGGCGAGGTTCTTATCGTTTTCTTTGGTGCGGATGGTGGATACGAGCTCGTTGAAGGAGCGCTGCATCACCTGCAGCTCGCGTTCTTTGGCCACGAAATGCAGCTTATCCTGCTCCACGGCCGCTTCATCGGTACTGATCTCCGCTTCCAGGGCCATTTTGCGGTCGGTTTCCTGCTGCTGCTGCTCGGTAAGGTCGCGGAAGGTGATGTTGAAGCCTTCCAGCGCGGCTTTGGCGAGCTCTATGCTGGCCTCCTTGTATTCCTTCTTGATCTCGTAATAACGTTCGGCCTTTTTCGCCTGGCTTTCCAGGGTCTTGAGGTTGTTATTGATCTCGAAAAGGAGGTCCTCGATACGGTTCAGGTCGCCTTCGGTAGCGTCCAGCTTCGATTTGGCTTCTTTTTTCCGTGTTTTATAGATGGAAATGCCGGCAGCCTGTTCCAGCATGCGGCGGCGGGAGTTCTCTTTGTCTTTGATGATATCGTCTACCATCCCCAGCTCGATGATGGCGTAGGAATCCGTGCTCACGCCCGTGTCCAGGAAGAGGTTATGGATATCCTTGAGGCGGCAGGCTACATCGTTCAGCCGGTATTCGCTGTCGCCGTTCTTGTAGAATTTCCGTGTAATCGTAACCGTGGTGAATTCGGTGGGAAGTACATTCTTGGTATTCTCGAAGGTAAGGCTCACTTCGGCCATGCCGCTGGCGGAACGGGTACGCGAACCGTTGAACACAAGCCCGGCCTGGTTCTCGGAACGCAGGTTGCTGATCTTGTGCTCGCCTATCACCCAGCGGATAGAATCGATGATATTGCTTTTTCCGCAGCCATTGGGGCCAATCACGCCTGTCACCCCTTCATCGAAGTGCAGCACGGTCTTGTCCGCAAAACTTTTAAAACCTTTGATCTCTAGTGTTTTTAAACGCACATTTCTCGGATTACGAATGAATGATTTGGCCGCCAAAGATAGTCGAATTCTGCTGATTCCCGCGTCCGGGGAAAGGCCGTGAATGGGGCCAGCGGTTTTCGGGATATGGCAACTACCGGTAATTTAGTTCCCTGCCCATAAATAACGGGTATTATTTATACACACCTGGGGATAATTTATACACCAGAACTTTCAGTGGTATATAGTATCTTACTGAGAATGAGCAGGATGCGAATGGTATATGCATTAAATCCACATCGCATAAATACAGCCTGATATTTGTAATTTTGCCGCAATGCAAGAACGTTGGACCAAAGAAGCGAAAGCCTTTATTTTCAGTTATCATTTCAGCAACGGGCTTCGCACCACGCTGAGTGTTGTTGTCCCCTCCGTCATTTTCTCCGCCATCGGCCACCTGGAAACCGGGATCGCCATTTCGATGGGCGCCCTCTGCACCGCCCTGGCAGATGTGCCCGGCACCATCATCCATAAGCGGAACGGCCTCATCATCAGCACCATTTTGATTTTCATCACCGCCCTGGGCACGGGCCTGCTGCTGCCTTACTGGCCGGTATTGACCCTCTGGGTGGGCGTCTGCAGCTTTTTTTACAGCATGCTGCTCATTTACGGCAACCGGGGCGGCAACATCGGCCTGGGCTGTTTGCTCGTGATGGTCAGCGTGATGGCCGAATCCTATTCCTGGCGCGAGGCCATACAGGTCAGCTTCCTCATTCTCAGCGGCAGCATCTGGTACGCCCTGCTGGCGCTGCTCCTCTGGCAGATCAGGCCTTACCTTACCGTGCAGCAGACACTGGGCGACTGCATCCAGCAAACCGCCAAATATCTCCGGCTCCGTTCCAACTTTTACCGGCCCGAGCAGGATATTACCGACACCTACCGGGAAGTGCTGGCGCAGCAGGTGATCGTCAACGAAAAACAGGAAGCCGTGCGGGAACTGCTGCTCAAAATGCGTTCCGCCCAGCAAGGTACCACCAGCATCAGCAAAAGCATGGTGCTCATTTTCCTGGACCTGGTGGACATGTACGAGCAGATCATGGCTTCGCAGATCGACTACACCAGCCTCCAGAAACGTTTTGCCGGCACGCCCGTGATCGCGGAGCTGCATCACGCCATTCTGCAATATGCCGAAGAGCTGGACCATATCGGCATTGCGGTAAGCGCCGGCCAGCGCTCCATGCCCAAGGTGAACCTGAAGCTGGAGCTCGAAAAGAGCAAACGCGCCTTCAAAGCTTACCAGGCCTCGCTGCCTACGCTCAAAGAACGGGCGGACCTCATTCATTTCGAAAGCATTTTCGATAACCTGCAGCACATCACCCAGCGCATTTACAACATGCACCGCCTCACCCGGCTGGAACGCGTAAAGGAGGCGAGCTTCGACCACCAGCTGGAGCTGAGCAAGTTTACCACCCGCCAGCAATACGACCTTACCACGTTCATGAACAACCTCACGTTCGATTCCCACATCTTCCGCCACGGCGTACGCACCGCACTGGCCATGATGGCGGGTTTCCTGCTGGGGCAGGCGCTGCACCTGAGCCGTACCTACTGGATACTGCTCACCATCGTCGTGATCATGAAACCCGGCTTCAGCCTCACGAAAACACGGAGCTACCAGCGCATCGTGGGCACGCTCATCGGGGCGTTCTTTGCCGCGGGCATCCTGTGGCTCACGAAAGACAATACGGTCATTTTCGTCATCATGCTCGTCTGCATCCTGGGCGCATACAGTTTCCAGACCTACCATTACATCACCAGCGTGGTGTTCATGACGCCGTTCATCGTGTTCCTGCTGCATTTCCTGCACCCGGCGGATTTCCAGAACGTGACGCAGCGCGTGCTGGATACGGTAATTGGCGGAGGCATCGCCTTCGCGTTCAACTATATCTTCTGGCCCAGCTGGGAATTCCGTTTCCTGCCGGATTATATGGTGAAGACCATCTCTTCCAACAAACAATACCTCACCCAGGTCATGAACTTGTACACAGACAGGCCTTTCAGCCTGATCGCCTACAAGCTGGCGCGGAAAGACGTGCATGTGACCACGGCCAACCTGACCGCGGCTTTCCAGCGTATGCTCAGCGAGCCAAAGAGCAAGCAGAAGCACGGCTCGGAGCTGTATCATTTCGTGGTATTGAGCCATTCATTGTCTTCGCATATTGCGCAGGTGAGCGCCTACGCCCTGCAGCACGGGTTTAAATACAAGCGGCCGGAGTATAAGGATATCCTTTTGTTCCTGCTCACCATTATGGACCAGATAGAGCAATATGTGAATATAGGCGCGCGGATGCCCGACCCGGAAACGCCTCCGGCCTTCCATAGCCTGGAAGAGAGGCTGGAGCACCTGCTGAAGCTGCGCCAGGAGCAGATCAACCAGGGCCAGGGCCATACGCAGGAAAGAGAGGAAATGCTGGAGATAAAACATGTGCGCGACCAGTTCCAGGCGCTGTTCACCGTTCTCAAAGACATGAAAAAGGCGGCCGTGCATGGCGATGAGATCATCAACAGCTGATCACAGCTCTGAAATGATCATCAGCTGATCCGTTACGGGATTGATGGCTTTTAAGATATCGTCGAAATACGAAGGCCCGTACTGGGCGAAATAAGGAATGAAGTTTTCCTTTCGTTCCTGCAGCGAATTAGCGGGGAACAGGCGGTCTTTGATGTGCCTGATCTGGTCCGTCTGCCACTGGAACTTTTTCTTCTCCGCACGGAGGAACTTATGCTCCAGCTTGCCGATGGATTTGATGGCGCGGGCGCGCTCCGCATTTACCGAGTTGGCCAGGGTCACATCTATGGAGCGGGCTTTTTCTTCCAGCTCGTTATACAGCTTTTCCATGGCGGCATATTCTTCCCGCAGCACCAATGCGGCATTGGTATGCTCATGCACGAACCGGTTCACCAGCAGCTCCGTGTCTTCAAAAAGGGCTTCCGGCGCGATCCCCAGCTTTTTGAGGCGGTTGCTCTCTTCCCTCCTGATCCACAGGAAAGAATTGCGCAGCAGCACTACCGGGTAAGGTACTTTATGATGCCTGAACAGGTCTCTCAGCTCCAGCCAGTACGCCACTTCGCCCCCGCCGCCGATAAAGGCGATATTGGGCAGGATCGTTTCCTGGAGGATGCCGCGGAGGATCACATTAGGGCTGAAACGCTCGGGATGGGCATGCAGCTCGGCCCGCAATTCGTCCCAGGTGAACGACAACGATGTGTGTAATATCTTCCACACATCCCCTTCTCTTACAATGCGTTCGCGGATGTTATCCTTTAAATAAAAAAGATTTATTTCACGCGGCGTTGCCTGTACTTTATAATGTTCGGCCAGCTTTTCAATCGTTTTGCCTACAATGGCTTCGGAGCTTTGCTCGCGCAGTTCTTCTTCCATCACGGGGATCAGCTGCTGTTTGAAAGCCGGGTTGTCCGGTATCAGCACTACCAAGCCGTAACAGCCGAAAAGCTCGTTCACCAGGAACAGCGTTGCTTCCTGTACGGTTGTATGCTCCTGGTAAGCCTTGCGCAGGATCTCCAGCAGCAGCGGCGCATGCGGCATATAACCCGTTACGCCTTCGATTTCGCCGATCAGTTTTTCGAGGCCTTCAGTGTTCATGCGGCCCACGGCGCCCGTCTGGTCCGTTTCCCACGTAAGTTTGCTGCCCTCAAGGTTGATGGAGCCCAGTTCTTCCAGGTCCGCATCTTCGCTGCCCATGTAATACACGGGCACAAAATGGTTCTTCGGGTATTTGCGCTGCAGCTCCTGTGCTAGTTTGACAGTCTGGAGTATTTTATACACGAAATACAGGTAACCCGTAAAGATGTTCGGCTGGTGCGCCGTACAGATGGTAAAGGTATTGGTGGCCTGCAACAGGCCGATATTGGCGCGCACCTCTTCCCGCAGTTCCATATGCCGGTACTGTGCATACAGCGCCTCTGCCAATATGTCCCGCCGCAGCGGCTGCGCGGCTTTTAACAACATTGCTTTATGGAAGTCCGGATTAATAGGGCTATATTCGTAGAAATTGCTCAATGGCGCGCGCGCTGCAAGAAAATCCGCTATCAGCGGGCTGCAGTAACCGGTCGCGGCAAAAGGCAAAGTATGATAATTCACTGCTGGCAATATCTGTTGAGTCACCTGTTCTTATTTTGAGGACACGAAGATAACTCGAAACTACAATTATTCCGTCCTGCTGATATTACCATTTATCACAATTCATAGGGTGACCTGCTAATGACTGTTACACCCTTTCCACAATTTTCCACGGCACCAGATTTGCAAATGATTAATGTCCTCAGGATGTTCGGATCCTTCAACCCTGTACCCGCTGAAATACCAGACAAAACAGAAAAAATTACATCTTATGAAGATTGCGTATATAGCCTCGTATTTTCCCCGGGAGTGTGGAATTGCTACGTTTACCGAGCATTTGATCAAGGCAGTTTGCCGCGATACGGACGATGTTCCTGAAGTATCTGTCATTGCTATGAACGACGAAGGGCAGGTGTATGAATACCCGCCCGAAGTGACCTTCACCATCAGGCAGAACCATATGGAAGATTACCTGAACGCCGCCGCGCATGTGAACAGCAGCGATGTGGACCTGGTAGTCGTACAGCATGAGTTTGGCATATTCGGCGGGGAAAGCGGCATATACCTTCTTCCGTTCCTTCACCAGATAAAGGTGCCTTATATTGTTACGTTCCATACTGTACTGAAAGAACCGTCCTTCATGCAGAAGAGCGTGGTACGGGAAATATCCCGTCATGCATCGCGCGTGATCGTGATGAGCAAGCTGGCTATTTCTTTCCTCGAAGACATATATGAAGTGCCCGCAGATAAGCTGATGCTGATACCTCATGGCGTGCCCGACTTCGAAAAGCTGACCATCCGCTCCGAAGTACTGCCGGAAGTACTCCGCCGGCGCAGGGTGATATTCACTTTCGGCCTGCTAAGCAGGAACAAGGGCATCGAAACGGTGATCAAAGCATTGCCTTCCCTGATCAGCAAACATCCCGATATACTGTACGTGGTGGCCGGGAAAACGCATCCCGCCGTGCTCCGGCATGCGGGCGAAGAATACAGGGACAGCCTTCACGCGCTGGTATCGCAGCTGAAGCTGGAAGGCCATGTGCTGTTCGTGGACAAGTTCCTGACGGAAGACGACCTGTTCGCTTACCTTACTCAGAGTGATATTTACGTTACTCCATATCTTAGTGAAACCCAGATTACCAGCGGCACTCTCACTTATGCACTGGGTGCAGGTGCCGCTGTTCTCTCCACACCATACTGGTATGCGAAAGAGCTGCTGGAAGACGGCCGCGGCCAGCTGTTCGGCTTTTCACAGCACGAAGAGCTGGCCTCGCTCATCGGCAACCTGCTGGACGATCCTGACGCGCTGGAATCCCTGCGCTCAAGGGCCAGCGAGTACGGCCGCGAGCTGCAATGGAGCCGTATGGGCGCCCGTTACCGCCAGCTGGCACGCAAGATACTGAGCACGCCCAGGCCCGCGTCCGTCAACAACCGCCCCCTGCCCGACGCCTCGTACCTGCCGCCGCTGAACTTCACGCATATACGCCGTTTAACGGACGATACCGGCATCGTGCAGCATGCTAAATACGGTATTCCCAACCTCAAGGAAGGTTATTGCCTGGACGATAATTCCCGCGCGCTGATGATGATGCTCATGGCGCAGCCGCACCGGAAAAACAAGGAGAACCCGGACCTGCTGCCGATCTATCTCAGCTTTATCCATTACATGCAAACGCCTGACGGCAATTTCAGGAACTTCCTGAGCTTCAGCCGCCAGTACCTCGACGAAGTGGGCTCCGAAGATTCATTCGGCCGCACCGTTTGGGCATTGGGTTACCTCGTGCGCCATGCTCCCAATAACTCTTACCGCGAGTTCGCCACCGAACTGTTCCATAAATCTACGCAGCACTTTGCATCGCTGGAACACCTCCGCGGGCGCGCTAACGCAGCTATTGGCGTATGCCATTACCTGCATTACCACCCGTCTGACGAAGGGATGTTCACCGTGCTGGACAATCTGATTCAGCCCTTGCTGGCAGCCTGGGAAACCAACAGCACCGGTGAATGGCGCTGGTTTGAAAAGACCATGACCTACGATAACGGTATATTGCCCCTTGCGTTGTTCCATGTAGCGGAGCTGACGCGCAATGAAAAGATGCAGGCCATCGCGATGGAAAGCCTTTCCTTCCTGGAAAACCTTACCATGCACCGTGGTTACTTTGCACCGGTGGGCAACGAAGGCTGGCTTTGCGAAGGCGGCGAATGCCCGCTCTTCGACCAGCAGGCCATTGAAACAATGGCTATGGTATTGCTTTACCAGCAGGCGCATGCCGTTACCGGCAACCGGTCTTACCTGCAAAAGATGTTCACCTGCTACAACTGGTTCCTAGGCGAGAACGCGCTGCGCGTGCCCCTGTACGATCATGAAACGCACGGATGCTGCGACGGGCTTTCTCCCGCCGGTGTGAACCGCAACCAGGGCGCGGAAAGCACGCTAGCTTATTTCATCTCGCATATTGCGGTGCTGAAGAGCCTCGAAATGATGCCCAGGCAGGAAAAAAACATCAAAACCACCATTATCACCACCAGCACGGGGATGGTTAGTAAAATCAGTTAAGCATACATGAAAATAGCGGTACTTTCCCCCGTTGCATGGCGCACACCGCCCGTGCACTACGGCCCATGGGAACAAATGGCCTCCAATATCGCGGAAGGGCTGGTGGCAAAAGGCTGGGACGTTACGCTTTTTGCCACCGGCAATTCGAAGACTGCCGGCAAGCTCGAGTCCATCTGCGAAAGCGGTTATGAAGAAGACCGCGGCCAGGACGCGAAAGTGCTGGAATGCCTGCACATCAGCCACCTGATGGAACAGGCGGACCGCTTCGACATTATTCACAATCACTTCGATTTCCTGCCCCTTACCTATTCCCGGCTGATACGCACGCCGGTAGTAACCACCATCCATGGTTTCTCCTCCCCGCGCATCATCCCGGTCTATAAAAAATATAACGACACCGGGCATTATGTGTCCATCAGCAATTCCGACCGCAGCCCGCAGCTGCGTTATGCCGCTACGGTATACAACGGCATCGATCCTTCGGGATTCGGGTACGTGGATACCCCGGATGATTATCTCCTGTTCTTCGGCCGCATCCACCCCGATAAAGGCGCCCGCGACGCGATAGATATTGCCAGGCAAACCGGCCACCGGCTGCTGATGGCAGGCATCGTGCAGGATGAGGCGTATTTCCGGGAAAAGGTAGAGCCGCTGATCGACGGGGAGCAGGTGCAGTTTGTGGGGCATGCCGGGCCTGAGCAGCGCAACCGGCTGCTGGGCAACGCGAAGGCTCTATTGCATCCTATCCATTTTGAAGAGCCCTTCGGGCTGAGCGTGGCGGAAGCTATGATGTGCGGCACGCCTGTGATCGCTTTCAACAGGGGCTCCATGCCCGAGCTGATCGGTCACGGGAAGACGGGCTTCCTCGCCGGGAATACCGCCGAAGCCGCCGCTTTCGTCGGCCAGTTGCACGACATCCGGCGTGAAACATGCCGGGAATGGGCCGTTTCACGGTTCAGCATGCAAAAGATGGTGGACGATTACGTGAAGGTATATGAGAAGGTATTGCTGCAAACAACGATACTTCCCTGATTTCTTGCATCAAAAGAGGCTTCCATAATAAACACCAAGGGCGCAGCTGTCTGAGACGGCCGCGCCCTTAATTATTTGTTATTGCGCAAAGCGGCAGAAGATCATATGTGTACAGGAAGCGCGACGAAGCAATCGCTTTGCATGCCCGCTTTGGCCCCGATGCTCCCCGCAATGAACGTCTGGCTCATCCTTCGCGGACCTTCTCCAGCAGGTCTTCCAGGTGCACGGTCGCAAAGGAAGATGCATAGTCCGACAGGCCGTATGGAATGATCAGCTCGTTGTTATGTATCAGCGAGCCGCAGCTGTATAGCACATTCGGCACGTACCCTTCCCTTTCGTCCTTGTTAGGTACTACCAGCGGCTCTTTCAGCCTGCCGATCTCGATCTTCGGGTTCTCCAGGTCCAGCAGCGTGGCGCCCAGGCAATAGGTGCGCATCGGGCCTACACCGTGCGTGATCACCAGCCAGCCTTCAGGCGTTTCGATAGGCGAGCCGCAGTTGCCGATCTGTACGAACTCCCAGGGATATTTGGGTGTCTGCAGTATCTCGGGGTTCTCCCAGATATTGATCTTGTCCGAATACATGATGTAATTGTTGATCCCGTCTATCCGGCTCATCATGGCGTATTTGCCGTTGATCTTCCTTGGGAACAGCGCAAGGTTCTTGTTCTGCGCCCCTTCCCCATACAGCGGCATGATCTTGAAATGATAGAAGTCGCGCGTGGCCAGCAGCTTGGGCTGGATGGTCACGCCGTCGAACGCGGTGTAGGTGGCGTAATAGGTTACGCCGCTCTTGTCGCCTGTGTATTTCACGAAACGCGCATCTTCAATACCCCTGCTTTCCGCTTCGGAATAAGGGAATATCACTCGGTCGGAGATATCGGTATCCAGTGAGAAGTTGATCTCGTAATAAGAATCAGCCAGCCAGAGAAGGCGTTCCAGGTTGCGTTTCAGGAGATGGTCCACCTGGTAGCGCTGCTGCATGTCGCGGATCAGTTTTTTGAGCGCAACGTATTCGAAGGTTTCCGGCAGGGCGTTGCTGATCTCGCGGATCACGGAATCGGGCAGCTTGATGGATACGGCGTTCTGAAAAAAAACATTTTTGTGGTAAACGGTATTGCGGATAATGTCCGGCTCATCCACATAATTGCCGGCCGGCACAATGGTGATCTCGTTGAAACGGTTGATGACGGCCTGGCGGAATACGATAGAGCTCACGTGCCCTTCGCCCACGGCCCTGAAGCTGAGCACCACGCGTTTCTCCCCTTCTTCCAGCCCGCTCTGGTCCACATCCTCCACGATGGAAGGATTGAAGAAAGCGGCTGACTCGATGGAAAACTCGTTGGTGAAAAACGAGCCGATCAGCAGCTTCCTCCGCTGGCTCAGCTCACTGTATTCGATCTTCAGTGCAACAAATAAATTCTTCAGCTTGTCTGCATGCCTTTCAAAAATGCGGGTAATATTACGGTGGCGCCTGGAAAAATTACGCAGCAGCGGGGTCAGCTCCTTTTCCACATCCTCCTCCGACATTTCCATCACTTTAAGAATGATGCCCTTTGCCCGCGCATCGCCATTAAAAAAGAACCTTGCTACCACCCGTTTAAGGTCAGGGGTGATCTTAGCCATTTGCCGCTCGATAGGAATTCTCATATACCAACAATTTTTTAAGACGATAATCATACATGAAACCCGCTGGTCATTCCAGGCAATGGAAGCCATCGGGCAGTACCGCCCCTTTCTTCACAACAACAATGCCATCCTTGACCGTATACTTTTCAAAATCCCCGTCTTCAAGATGTTTGCCGCCGTTAATACGTACGTCGTTCCCGATGCAGGCATTCTTATCGATGATCGCATTGTTGATATAACAGCGGTCGCCGATGCCGATTGGAGGCCTGCCTTTGCTGCGCGCACTGTTGATCTCGTCCAGCGTTTGGTAGATATCATTCCCCATCAGGTAACTGTTGCTGATGGTGGTGCCTTTGCCGATGCGCGTGCGGATGCCTACCACGCAGCGTTCCAGGCGACTGGCGTTGATGATGCAGCCGTCCGCTATCACGGTCTTTTCCAGCGTGGTGCCGGAAATCTTCGCCGGCGGCAGCATGCGGGCGCGGGAGAAGATGGTTTTGCTGTCGTCGAAAAGGTTGAACTGCGGGATATCGTCCGTAAGGCCAAGGTTGGCTTCGAAAAAAGAAGAAATATTCCCGATATCCGTCCAGTAGCCTTCATACTGGAAGCTGAGCACCTTGTATTTGTCGATGTTGTTG
>CBFHAF010000035.1:0-13735 GCA_965653435.1 uncultured Chitinophaga sp. | reverse complement strand
GACGTGTACGGCGAATCGCACCCCGGCGTGATCAGGAAAGGCGAAGATGTGAAAGAAAAGCTCCGTAAAAATATTTTCGTGAAAGTGGAGGTGGATAAAACCAGCGTTTACGAAGGCGAGCAGATCACCGCCACCTATAAGCTGTATACCCGCCTGCCCACGAATTCCAACGTAACGAAAGTGCCCGCCTTCAAAGGGTTCTCCGCAAAAGACATGGAGCTGCCCAACCCGCCGCGCGCCAACGAGGAAATAGTGAATGGCGTACCATTCAACGTGTTCGTGATCCGCAAAACGCTGCTGTTCCCCCTGCAATCGGGCGAGCTGGAGCTGGATCCTGCTGAAGTGGACAACCAGGTGCATTTCGTGAAGCTGGGCGCCCGTAAGAAACGTGCGGCCAACGATCCCTTCAACGATCCGCTCTTCCGCGACGCCTTCGGCGGCGGTGCGTTCGACGACTTTTTCAGCGACGACCCGTTCGCCACGCCTGAATATGAGGTGGTGCCTTACAAAATACAGAGCCCCATCGTAAAAGTGACCGTGAAACCATTACCTACAGCGGGCCGCCCGGCCAGCTTCAATGGCGCGGTAGGTAAGTTCACCATGACGGCCCAGCTGGACAAAAAAGAACTGAGCACCGACGATGCGCTTACCCTCAAAGTGAACATCGCCGGGCAGGGGAACGTGAACCTGCTGAGCGCGCCGCCGCTGAACATACCGCCGGCATTTGAAAAATACGACCCGACCGTTACCGATAACATTGAGAAGAACAGCAACCCGCTGAGCGGCAGCCGCCAGTTCCAGTATGCGCTGATGCCGCAGGAAAAAGGCGATTATGACCTGCCGCCGGTTGAGTTCTCCTATTTCGATCCTGCCGCGCAGGCCTATAAAACACTGACCTCTTCCTCTTTTGCCATTCACGTAACGCAGGGCAAACAGGCCAAAAAAGAACGCGAGGACTTCGGAGCGAACACCGAGCTGGTGAATATCCGGTTCAACGGGCAGAATTGGAGCAAGAACAGTCCGTTCTTCTTCGGCAAACCGCTCTTCTGGGTGCTGCTGCTATTGCCGCTGCTGGGCATTGCAGGCCTGGCCTGGTACCGCAGGCGCGAGAACTTCCGCAGCAGCAATGCCGCGATGCTGCGGCATAAACATGCGAACCGCGTGGCGCTCAAACGCCTTGAGCTGGCTGCGCGTTACCTCAAAGAAGGGAAAGACAAGGCCTTTTATGAAGAAACTTCCCGCGCTATCTGGGGCTATCTTAGCCATAAGCTGAAGATCCCCATGGCTACGCTCACCAAGCAGGAAGTGCAGGACAAGCTGGCGGCCCAGCAGGTGAGCGGTGCTACCATGCATAAATTGCTGGAGCTGACGGACCGTTGCGAGATGGCCCTGTACGCTCCCGCCAGCACCAGCGAACACCGCCAGGGCGCTTACCAGGAAGCCGTCGAAGTGATCAGTTCCATAGAAGATGAATTAAAAAGCAAAGCCGCCGGAAAATAACCGAATTATGATGCGTTCATTCAAGCAATCCATCCAGATCCTGTTGTGCTGCTGCCTTACCACCGCTGCTGTTTCAGCGCAGGGGCAAAAGGCGCCGGCGCTGTTCACCGAAGGCAATGCGCTTTACCAGCAGAAAAAATATGAAGAAGCCGCCGCAAAATACCAGCAGCTGATCGATTCGGGCTACCAGGTAGCGGACCTCTATTTTAACGCGGGGAATGCTTATTACAAAAGCAACCAGACGGCCATGGCGGTATATAGCTTCGAAAAAGCGCTGCACCTCAAGCCGGGAGATGAGGACATAGAGCAGAACCTGGCGCTGGCGAACCAGCGTGTGGGCAGCAATATCGAAACGCTTCCATTGCTTTTCTTCGAGCGGTGGTGGCTGCAATGGCAGCATCTTCATTCGGACGCCGGCTGGGCCGTATGGAGCATCGTCTGGTTCTGGCTGCTGATAGCATGCGCTGCGGTATTTTTCTTCATTCCCATACCGCGCCGGCAATTGTTCCGCTGGGCAATGATCGTTACCGGCATACTGTTCACGGGCTATTTTTCCATGGCCATCTGGACGCACAACAAAGCGTACAACAGCGGCGAAGCGATCGTGATGCACAATGCCGTAAAAGTCAAATCAGCGCCGGACGACGGCAGCAAAGATCTTTTTGAGCTGAAGGAAGGGGTGAAGGTAAAAGTGCTGGACGGCACCAGCCAGTTCAGCAAAGTACAGCTGGCGGATGGTAAAAGCGGGTGGGTTGCCGTAAATGAGCTGAAAAAACTCTAGGCTATAATTTTTCGATCCTTGTCAGGAACTCCTGCTTCTTATGGCGGCTCACGGGCACACTCCGCCCGTCGGTCATGATGATCTCGCCGCCATCACCCTTGATGTATTTGTGCATATAAGAAAGGTTGATCAGGTAGCTGTTGTGCACCCTGAAAAAACCTTTATCCTTCAACACTTCTTCCACTTCCTTGAGTGAGCGGCAGATGAGCAGGGGAACGGCGTGCTGCTGCATGAAAACCCGGGTATAGCTTCCTTCCGATTCGCAATAGGTGATCTCGCGCACGGGCATCATGCGCAGCCCGTCTACCGTGGGCAGGGCGAGCCTTTCGTTGGGCTGCATGTGCTGGTGGAGGAACTGGAGCAAGGCTTCCGTTTTTGGGCCGGAAGTATGATGCTGGCTGACGGCTTTTTTCACGCTCGCCATCAGCTCGTCTTTGTCAACGGGTTTCAGGAGGAAGTCCAGCGCGCTGTGTCGGATGGCTTTTATGGCGTATTGGTCGTAAGCGGTGGTGAAGATCACGGAAAAGTTGGGCCGGCCCAGTTCTTCGAGGAGCTCAAACCCGTTCATGCCGGGCATTTCCACGTCCAGGAAAACCAGCTGCGGCTGAAATTTCGCGATGGCCTTCAGCCCTTCCTCGGGGCCGGCGCATACGGCTACCACCTGCAGTTCCGGGCAATAGCGGCTCAGCAGCAGGTGCAGTACATCGCGGCAATGTTCCTCATCGTCTATAATGATGGTAGTCATGAAAGCCCCGTATTAGGGTGATAAACAGGAATATACAGCTATGCTAATTTACTTAAAAATCTCCGCTTCTTCGGGCAGGGATGCGGCAGTTACGTCCGGCAGGCGGATGACGGTGAAGCTGCCTGTTTTCTGGTGATGCTGATCGTAGAGGTGGCCGGTGGTAATGGCTGCATGCGTATGATAACGCGTATTCAGCCAGTGTAGGCGTTCCGCGGCCACACGGGTGCCCGGGGTGCGCTGCTGGTAGCCGTGGAAAGCGCTCTGGCGGGCCACGCCGTTGTCTTCCAGCCGGATATAAAACTCCCCGTCCTTGCGCCCGATCTCGATACTGATGAGCCCTTTCTGTTCCGGGCTGCGGTGCAGCAGCCGGTGCCAGATGGCGTTCTGCACATGAGGCTGCACCACGAAGGGCGGCATCAGCACGGAAGGCTGGGGGCAACCGGGCAGGCAGTGTATCTCATATTCGAACTGCCCGTCGAAGCGCAGCTGTTCCAGCTGCAGGTATAGCTCCAGCGATTCCAGCTCTTCTTCCAGCGATATCCATTCCTTGCTGCTGTTTTCCAGCGTGAGGCGCATCAGCTTGCTGAAGCGTGTGAGATAGGCAGAGGCCAGCTCAGTGCTGGATGAGAGGATAAAACTATGGATGGCGTTGAGGCTGTTGAAAATAAAGTGAGGGTCCATCTGGCTCTGGATGGTATGCAGCTCCAGCGAAGCACGGCTGTCCTGGAGGGCTATCTTCTCCTGTATATTCCGCCTGAGCCTGCGTTCACGCCACCAGAAAAAAAGGCCGGTTGCGGCGGCGACAATAAAGAACACGGCCAGCAGGATAAATACGCCTGGTAAAGGCAGTAATTCCAGTGCCGGCGGCGCCGTAAAAAGATGCGATAATTCCGTTGATCCACTTAGGGGGCTGTACATATCAGATTCCTGTGCCGTTCAAATATAGGCTGCATTCAATGCCCGGAAAAGGGGGATTGAATAGCTGGCGGAGGCAGGCTTACAAACGGCAGGGGAACACGGATAGTTGGTGAGGGGGTGCTGTCAGCCGTCGGTGAACTTGTAACCTACGCCGCGAACGGAGTGGAAGTACTGGGAATTGCGGCTGTCCTGTTCAAAATACTTGCGGAAATTGAGGATGAAGTTGTCGATAGTGCGGGTGGTGGGATAGACGTTGTAGCCCCAAACCACCTGCAGGATCTTTTCACGGGTCACCACCTCGCCTTTGTTCTCGATCAGCAGCTTTAGCAGCATTGTTTCCTTTTTGCTGAGCTCGTGGTGCTTGCCGTCTTTCCCGACACATTCCTGCGCTGCGAAGTCTATCATATTGTTGCCGAAGCGGTATACGTTGGGAACGGAGTCCTTATCCTGTATCTTTTTGTTTTTGACGATGAGCTTTTCAACGCGCAGGAGCAGCTCTTCCAGGTTGAAGGGCTTGGTCATGTAATCGTCCCCGCCCTTTTTGAGGCCCAGTACGCGGTCTGCGCTGCTGTTCTTCGCGCTGAGGAAAAGGATGGGCACTTCGTTGTTCTGTATGCGGATGTTCTCGCATACAGCCAGGCCGTCCATTTCAGGCAGCATGATATCGAGGATGATCAGGTCGAAGTACTCGTTCTTAACGGCTTTCAGGGCGCTGGTTCCATTATCAACGGCGGTTACCTCATAACCTTCCAGCTCCAGGTTGAGCTTAAGGGCCTCCTGGAGGTTTTCCTCATCTTCTACCAGCAATATTGATGCTTTCGTCGCTTCCTTCATTTTGATGCATTGTGGTTGCCTATAAAATTACGTACAACCGGTTAATTTTATACAGATTGCACGGAATAATCGTTCCAGGTGATCTCAAAACTCGTGCCTTTGGGGGTATTATCCTTCACGGCTATACTACCGCCGTGCTGTTCCACGATCTTTCGGGTGAGGTACAGCCCCAGCCCGGAGCCTTTGCTTTTGCGCGTGTTCTCGTTGCCTATGCGGTAGAACTTCAGGAAGATCTTGCTCCGCTCTTCCTGCGGGATGCCTTCTCCTTCGTCGTTCACCACCAGCTTCAGCGCCTCGCCGGACAGGAAGAGCCTCACATGTATGCCGGAGCCTTTAGGTGCGTATTTGACGGCGTTTTCCACGAGGTTGTTCAGCATGAGGGTGATCATGAACTTGTCTCCCTGTATTTCCACTCCCGGCATAATGTCCGCCTCGATGTTATGGCTTACGGTGCGGCATTGCAGTTCTTCCACTGCGTCTTTGAGCAGCCTGGAGAAATCCAGGTGTTCCAGGAAGGGCTGGTACTTGCGGTGCTCGAACTGCGAAGCCAGCAGGATGTTGTTGCAGAGCTGGTCCAGCCGGTTTGTTTCGCGGATGGTGGCGTCCAGCAGCTTGCGTTGTTTTTCTTCATCCAGCTTATGGCGGCGCAGCGTTTCCAGGTTCAGCTTGGCCACCGCGATGGGGCTTTTCAGCTCATGGGTCACCGCCATCATAAAGTTCTGCTGCTGCTGGCTGAGCCTCATCTGCTTCCACACGGCGCGGTATACGATGGCTGCGCCGGCGAGTATGAGCACCAGGAATATCACGCCCTCACCGATATATTTGAAAGTGCGCATCTGCTGTTCTTTGTGTAGGCGCTGCATTTCCTGGAAAAACTCGGCCGGCTGGTTCAACTGGTGCATCCGGTGGGTGAGCTCCAGCTGCTCGTACTTTGCTATCTGCTTGCTTTGCTGGTGCAGCAGCACGCCCCACCACAGCAATTGTACGACGGTGTACACCAGCACAAAAACGTAGATGCCGGTGATCAGCTTCTTATTTTCCAGACCGGATGAGGATTGTTTCATCCCTTCATATTCTTTTTTAAAGGAAGGATGGAGCCTCGCGGCCTGTCCTTCCGAGTGTTAAACTGTATCGTGCCGGGCTCATCCTTCAGTATTTCCGCAACGCGGCTTTTTCTATGCGCAGGCCCACACTCAGCATATCGGGAAGCGGGTTCTGGCGCATGTTCTGCTCGAATGTAAAACGGTACATGCCCGGTTTCGGCAGGATGGCGTTCTGCTGGATGAGGATACGGTGCTCGTAAATGTCGTCCATGCCGCTTCCCAGCCATTTTCCGTATGTATCGGCCAGGGGCAGCTCCACCCGGCGGGTAACCGCCGTACTGTCTCCCGGCAGCTGCGTGCCTATAAGCAACCAGAGGTTGTTGTAAGGATATGCATCGGTATGCCGCACGTTCACATAGATATTGTAATGCCAGGCTGTATCTTCCGGGCTCAGTTCCAGCTCGAATACCGGCCTGTTTGACGCCGCCCATTCGGAATTGGGAATGTCCCGGTTCTTTTCAAAGGTATCCAGCCTGGGAGGCTTGCAGGCAAAGGCCAGCAGGCAGATCAGCAGGACGGCCAGTCCCTGGTTCGTCTTTACGGTCATATTTTATTCAGCTTATAGTACATTCAGTACCTGCTCTTTGGCTTTTTCCAGTTCGTCTTTCATCATCACCACCCATTGCTGGATGCCGGCGTCGTTTGCCTTGGAGCCGGTCGTATTGATCTCGCGGCCTATTTCCTGGAGCACGAATCCCAGCTTTTTGCCTTTGGCGGGCTCGGCTTCGGCGAGTATATCTTTGAAGTACCGGCAATGGTTCTGCAGGCGGATCAGCTCTTCAGAGATGTCCAGCTTTTCCAGGTAAAAGATCAGCTCCTGTTCCATGCGGTTGGCGTCTACATTTTCTTTACCAACGTATTCAGCCAGCAAGCCTTCGAGGCGTGTGCGCGCCTTGTCTTTGCGCAGCGGGTCCAGCTCTTTTACTTTTTCGGTGTACAGGAGGATATTGTCTATCCTGAGCAGCAGGTCCTTTTCCAGCATGGCTCCTTCGTCTATGCGGTGGGCGTCCATTTCGCTCACGGCGGAGCGGATCACTTTCTCCACTTCCATCCATTCCGATTCTTCCATTTGTTCGGAAGCGGGGGTTACCACTTCAGGGAGTTTCATCAGTACGTTGAGCATGTCTTCCTGGGGAAGGGAAAGCTCGGTGGCCATGGATGAAATGGCGGAATGATAATAACGGGCCAGCTCGGTGTTGATCACAACGGGCCGGGTAGCGCCGTTCTGCTTGATGTTGATGGTGGCATCCAGCGTACCGCGTTGCAGTTCCTGCTGCAAGAGGTTGCGGATGTCGAATTCGTAGGGCTTTAACAGAGGGGACATCTTCAGGTTCACTTCAAACTGTTTGCCGTTCAGCGACTTTATTTCCGCCACAACGGTTGTTTCTCCCCGGGTTACCTCCGCACGGCCGAAGCCGGTCATGGATTTGAGCATATTATCTGTTTATGTGACAAATCTAGTCAAATGAAGCCATATTTCTCGGGAACCCCGCTCATTTTGAGCAGAGATGGCCTTTAACGGAAAAGGGCTTTGTACATTTCCTGCTGCGAAAGCGCCTTCATATCTCCGGGCTGCATGTCGCCAAGGCTGAGCTTCTCGATCCGGTAACGGATGAGCCTCAACGTTGGGAAGCCTACGGCAGCCGTCATCTTGCGCACCTGCCGGTTTTTCCCTTCACGGAGTATGAGCCGTATCCAGGGAGCGGGGATATGCTTGCGGAAACGGATGGGCGGGTTACGTTCGGGCACGGCCGGGTCGGCCTCGAATATCCCTGCGTCCGCACCCCGGGTACGGAACGGCTTACCGTCCACCGTGATGGTGACCCCTTCCTGCAATTGCCGGATGGCCTGGTTGGTAACCGCGCCGTCTACCTGTACCCAGTATTCCCTTTCATGGGCGTGTTTGGGATCCAGCAGGCGGTGGTTAAGCGATTTGTCGTTGGTAAGTATCAGCAGCCCTTCGCTGTCGTAGTCCAGCCGGCCGACTGGATAAACATCGCGCGGTACGTTGAAATGGTCGGACAGGACGGCTTTGTCTCCCTCTTTCCCGAAGCGGGTCAATACCTCGTACGGCTTATACACGGCAAAATAGTGCAGGCTCAAAATGCTTACTTTGGTTAAGGGCCTGTAAATTAGTAATTTTGCCGCATCCTTAGAGGTTTTATGGCATATGATATGTTAAGCAGTCAAACAGAATGCCGGTTCTGCAACAAATACCTGGGCGAGATATTTTCCGCAGCCACGCCAGAGCACATGGCGGAGATAGCCAACGCGAAAGAATGCAAGGTGTACAAGAAAGGCCAGGTAATTTTCCAGGAAGGCGCACATCCCTATGGCATCTACTGTATCAATACAGGGAAGGTGAAACTTTCGCACAGCGGCGACGAAGGGAGGGAGCAGATCATACGCCTCGTGAAGCCCGGAGACCTCATCGGGTATAAAGCGCTCATAGACAACGAACCATATACCGCAACGGCTACCGTGCTGGAAGACAGTGCGGTGTGTTTCATTCCCCGCGATATATTCCTCCAGATACTGCAGACAGATACCGCGCTTTCCCTGAAGATGATGCAGATAATTACCAGCGAGCTGAGAAGGGCTGAGCTTAAGATCACCCATCTTGCGCAGAAGCCGGTAAGGGAACGGCTGGCTGAAACCCTGCTTACGCTGAAAGAAACCTACGGCCTGGAAGAAGATGAACAAACCATCAACGTAACCCTTTCCAGGGAAGAGATCGCCAATCTCGTAGGCACCGCTACCGAATCTGCGATACGCCTGCTTTCCGAGTTCAAAAAAGAGAAAGTGATAGATCTGACGGGTAAAAAGATCAGGATACTCCGCCTTCAGCAACTCATTAAGATGGCAAACCTCCAGGATTAACCCGGCGGGTTCGTTTCTTTCAAAAAAATTGCCTTCAAAAGCGCTTAAAAGGGTCAGCCGGATCAAAAAACGGGAAAAGGGTACCTGGGCGCCGGGGCTTGTTAAAACATCGGAAGACGACGTTTTACTTCGTGCCGGTGATGTGCGTGAAAAAATGTGATGCTTTGAAACGCTTTGCTGCCGCGGGTTACAAGGGCAATAAAAAAAGTCTGACCGTGAGAACAATCAGACTTTCTTGTTATGTGAATGGGTTAGTAAGTACAGGGAAACAATTTTCCCTACACAATATTAAAAAGAATTTCATCACAAAAGAAAAATTTTACAAGAAATTTTATTCACAAGCAAAAAAAAAGTGTGGATAACGCCCCCTAACTTTGCTGTCTGATTTAAAGATGAACTATGAAGTTTGATAAACCGATTTCGGTAAAAGAAATAGCAGCGCTCATTGGCGCAGAACTTACAGGCGATGATTCGCTCATGGCAACCGGTATCAACGAGATTCACAAAGTGCAGGCGGGAGACATCTCGTTCGTGGATTTCGAGAAGTACTACAACGCCTGCCTTACATCCGCCGCCACCATCATCATCATCAACAAGAAGGTGGAAGCGCCCGCGGGCAAAGCCTTACTGGTTACGCCGGACCCTTTCAGCGCATATGTGAGCCTTGTGAAGAAGTACCGCCCCTTTGTGCCGGTCACTTCTCCCATCAGCGATACCGCCGTGGTAGGTGAAGGCACCGTTGTATCGCCCGGGGTTGTCATCGGTCACCACGTCACCATCGGCAAAAACTGTATCATCCACCCTAACGTTACCATCTACGACCATACCATCATCGGCGACAACGTGATCATTCATGCCGGCACCGTTATCGGGGCAGACGCTTTCTATTTCAAAAAGCGGGCAGACCGGGAGGTGATGTACGACAAGCTGCTCAGCTGCGGCCGGGTGATCATCGGGCACGATGTGGAGATAGGCGCCAGCTGCACTATCGATAAAGGCGTGAGCGGCGATACCATCATCGGCGCCGGCACCAAGTTCGATAACATGGTGCACATCGGTCATGGCGCGGTGATCGGCAGGAACTGCCTCTTTGCTGCCCAGGTTGGCGTAGGCGGTAAGGCTATTATCGAAGATAATGTGATACTCTGGGGGCAGGTAGGCGTGAACAAGGACCTGGTGATCGGTAAAGGCGCCGTTGTGCTCGGGCAGAGCGGCATAAGCAGCTCCATCGCAGGTGGAAAGACCTACTTTGGCTCACCCGTGGAAGACGCCCGCGAGAAGAAAAAAGAATTAGCCTGGATCAAACGTATCCCGGAGATCTGGTCAAAGCTCAACAGCTAGTACAAAAAAACATGATAAAAACGATTTACGGTCCCGCCATTGCCCTTTGCCTGCTTTTTTCAGCCTGTACCACCGTCAAAAAAACGGTAGCCGATCCGGGCCTTTATATTGCGGCCAACGAGCAGCCTGTTAAGATCAAAGACGGCTGGCTGACAGCCAAAACGATCACGCTGGGCGCCTATACCACTACCTCCCGTACCAACGGCTTGGCCGCCAATACGCCGGCCAGGCAATTCAAAAGCACTTCAGACGCTTTTTATTTCACCGTCAAAGGCCAGGATGCCGAGCAGCCTGTTCAGGTGCTGAGCACCGGGAAGATCACCTTCTCCAGCCGCCCGCTTCCCGCATACCTCAACGCCTTACCGGCTGATGCGCCGCTCTGGTACATGTTCGTTGGCGGCACCGTACAGGATCCGCTGAAGAGCTGGGAACTGCTGCTGAAAAAGAACATTGTTTTCCTTGAGCTGAACGACAACAAACCGGTGGGCATCCTCCGTTCTTCGGCAGACGAGATCAGGATCACCGCGCACAACCGCTACGGCATCCGTAACAGCACGGAAAAAATCTGTTACGAGTTCCAGCTGAAAGGGGTGCCGGTTGCCGCCGTGCTTACCGGTGAAACGCCAAAGGTATGGCTGCATGCAAAAGCTGATGCCGGCCTGCAAAGAACGCTTGCCGCGGTAATGCTGGGGCTGCTGTTCAAACAATAATCGCATTAAACAATGAGAACCGGCAGCAAAGCTGTTTGCACGGGGAAAAACAATATTCCGGAGGGGCGCCTGCAAGCGCCCTTTTTTTATGGTAAGAAGATAGGCAAGTTGTTAGTTCGCGGGTGAGGACGAATAAATAAGGTGCTAGTTGCCGGATTGTGCAGCCAGGTAATCCCTGCTCACATCGGCCACCGTTTCATCCAGCGGCCTGAATGTAAAACCGGGCAGCGACTGCCGGATCTTTTCGTTGCTGTAATACACTTTCAGCTGGGCTGTGCGGGCGGTTTCGCGGGTAATCAGGGGGCGCTTGCCGGTGAAAAGGCTGCGGAGCTTTTCCATTCTCCATACAAGCGCAGCCATCCAGGGCTTTGCAGCGATGTGAGGCGGTTTTTTACCCAGCGCTTCGGCCATGCGGGTAAAGAGCTGGCGGTATGCCCAGTTGTCGCCGTTGAGGATGAACCTTTCTCCGGTAACAGGACTATCCATCAAACGGATCATGGCGGTCACCACATCACGAACGTCCACGAAGCCGTTTACTCCTTCGGTATAATAAGGGAATTCTTTCCAGGCATTTTTCAGCATCAGCCCCGTGCCATCGTGCCAGAAACCGCTGCCGAGGATAATGGAGGGGTTCACGATCACGGCGTCCAGCCCTTCGGCGATGCCGCGCCATATTTCCATTTCGCTGAGGTGTTTGCTGATGGCATAGTTGGAATTGTTGCCGCTTTCCTCCCACTGCGCATCTTCGGTAATGGCCGTTTGCTGCCGGGCCCTGCCCAGCGCTGCAACTGAGCTGACATGCACGATCTTGCGGATGCCTGTGTCGATGGCAAGGTTCACGACGTTGGCCGTTCCTTCGATATTAGCTTTGAGCATTTCATCGCGCCTGTCCGGCTGGAAGGAAACGACAGCGGCGCAGTGATAGATCTCCGTAATGCCCTGCATGGCATCTTCCAGTGCGCCGGTGTCAAGCACATCCGCCTGGAACCATTCCACTTTGTCTTTGATGTCGTTCACCTGTCCGGGGATGCGGCTACGGTATAAGGCGCGCACTGGTTTGCCGGCCTGCACGAGCGCACGCAGAAGATAGCTGCCTAAAAAACCTGTTCCCCCGGTTACAAGGATCATGACGGATGATTGTTATTGCGGCACAAATGTAAATCAATACTTGTAAAATCCTTTCCCGGTTTTGCGGCCCAGCTCGCCTTTCGCGACGAGCGCGGCCTGCATGGCTCCGGGCCTGAACCGCGGCGCCTGCCGGAACGCTTCGTACAACGAAACGGTCACGGCATAGTTCACATCATTACCGATCAGGTCCATCAGGGCAAAAGGCCCCATCCTGAACCCCGCGGCTTCCAGCAGCCGGTCAGTAGCTGCAATGTCTGCAATGCCGGACCCGGCAACTTCCATCGCTTCAAGATAATAATGCCGTGCAACCCTGTTCACAATAAAGCCGGGCGCATCTTTTACACGTACGGGAGTTTTACCCATTTCCAGCACGAGTGCATACAGGAGGTGGGCGGTATGGGTGGATGTTTGTTCGCCCTTCACCACTTCCACCAGCTGCATGAGGTGGGCGGGGTTAAAGAAGTGCAAACCTCCCACCCGCTCCGGATGCGCTACCTGCCGGGCAATTTCGGTGACGGAAAGGGAAGAGGTATTGGTGGCGAAAATCGTGTCTTCAGTATTGATGGCGGCCAGCTGGTTGAAGAGCGCCGACTTGGCTTCCACCTTTTCCACGATAGCCTCAATAACGACCTGCGCCCTGCATTCCTGCAGCTCGTGGCAGAGGGTGATGCGGCCAAGGATGTCCGTCATCTGCTGTTGTGGCATCTTTCCTTTGTCCACTGCTTTTTGCAGGTTGCCGCTGATCTGCGCGTGGCCCTGCTGCAGGGCTTTTTCATTCAGGTCGAAGAGGCGGGTATGAAAGCCTGCGGCGGCGCAAACCTGCGCGATGCCGGCGCCCATGGTCCCGGCCCCGCAAACGGCAATGGTCTGGATGTTCTGAAACGACTGCATATGTGATGAATTAAGGGGAACACGTGGAAATAACAAGGCCGGAACTGAATGGTTCCGGCCTTGTTGGAGAAAGTTATATAGCGCCCTGGAACTGCTTCAGGAAACGGAGGTCGTTTTCCGAGAACAGCCGGAGGTCTTTGATCTGGTATTTGAGCATGGTGAGCCTTTCGATGCCCATGCCAAATGCGAAGCCGGTGTATTTTGTTGAATCGATGCCGCAATTTTCCAGCACCTGCGGGTGTACCATGCCGCAGCCGAGTATTTCTACCCAGCCGGTATGCTTGCACACATTGCAGCCTTCGCCTCCGCAGATGAGGCAGGAAATGTCCATTTCAGCGCTTGGCTCGGTGAACGGGAAGAAGGAAGGGCGGAAACGTACCTTGAAGTTTTCGCCGAAGAACTCCTGCACAAAATAATATAACGTCTGCTTAAGATCGGCGAAGGAAACATTTTCCGCGATGTACAGCCCTTCTATCTGGTGAAAGAAGCAGTGCGCGCGGGCGCTGATCGTTTCGTTGCGGTATACGCGGCCGGGGCAGATAATGCGGATGGGCAGCTTGCCTTCTTCCATCACGCGCACCTGCACGGAGGAAGTATGTGTGCGCAGCAGCCAGTCGGGGTTGTTGTGCACGTAAAAGGTATCCTGCATATCCCGGGCGGGGTGGTTCTCGTCCAGGTTGAGGGCGGTAAAATTATGCCAGTCGTTTTCGATCTCCGGGCCTTCCGCAATGGTAAAGCCGAGGCGTTCGAAGATGCGGATCGCTTTGTTGCGCACGATGCTGATAGGATGACGGGTACCCAGGCGGTGCGGTTCGCCGGGAAGGGTGAGGTCCAGGTGGCCGGAAGCATCCGCGGCGCCATCTTTCAGGTGCTGGAACTCTTCATATTTGCCTTCGGCGAGCAG
>CBFHAF010000034.1:0-13737 GCA_965653435.1 uncultured Chitinophaga sp. | reverse complement strand
AAACGCAGCTTGTAGCTGATGCTGTCTGCCGTGGTTTGCTGGTTCACGATGCACATGGCATGTTTCCAGTCGCCGAAATAATAACTGTGGGTAAGCGATTTCGTTTGAGCGTTGCCGTTAAGCTTCGCGCCCTGCGCAGGCAGCGAAAGCTGCTCGTACTGCGTACTGGCGATCAGCGGGGTACCGGCCTGCTCCCGCAACTCGCCGCTGTATTCCAGTACTACCACGGTGTTCCGTTCGTCGGGCAGGGCCGCAGGGAGATCTACGGTCACGTCTTTTCCCTGCTGGCGCAGTGTGAGCGGCTTTTTACCGGCAAGCAGGTATGCTTTCGATGCTTTGGCGCTGAAATCAGGCACCAGCAGCTTACCGTCGTGCGGACGGCGGAACACATGCAGGTACAGCTTTCCTGGTTTGTTCGTCATAACGCCCCAGGGCTGCGGCGCGATCGGGGAATAACCGGTGCCGTAGATGGCTTCGCCGTTTTGTTTCAGCCAGTCGCCGGTGGCGCGGAAATATTTTTCTGAGAGCGCGGGCAGCTTGCCGTTGCCCATCGGCCCGATGTTCATCATCAGGTTGCCACCCTTCGAGGCCACTTCCGCCAGTAAGCGGATGATCTCCTGCGGCGTTTTGAAGTTCTGGTCGAAGGCGGAGTACCCCCAGCTGTCGTTATGCGTAAAGATCGCCTCCCAGGCGCCTTTAACGACGCCGGCCGGCACTTCCCCATCCCCGAAATCCTTAAAATCCCCTAATCCGTTCCCTACACGGCTGCTCACGAGGCAATCGGGCTGCAGCTGGTGCACCTTTTCCAGGAAAGCGGCTGATTCTTCTTTATTCATATTCCCCGGGGTATCGAACCAGATGATGCCCAGCCCGCCATAATTGCTGAGCAGCTCGGTGATCTGCGGCAGCGATTTGCCGCGGTAATAAGCGGCATAATCTTTTTTCTTCGGGTCGAAGTCCCAGCTGTTGCCGCCACCATTGGGCTCATGCCAGTCCTGGAACTGGGAGTAATAAAACCCGAGCTTGATGCCTTCCTTTTTGCAGGCGGCGGCCAGGGCCTTGATGGGATCTTTTTTATAAGGCGTGGCATCCACTATATCAAAATCGGAAACTTTGGAATCCCACATAGCAAAGCCATCGTGGTGTTTGGCGGTAAGCACGATGTATTTCACGCCGGAAGCTTTTGCGATGCGCACCCATTCTTCCGCGTCGAATTCAACGGGATTGAAGCCTTCAGCCAGCCTGGCATACTCTGCGGCAGGGGTCTTGTCGCGGTTCATGATCCATTCTGTAATGCCGTAATAACGTTTGCCGCGGATGTCGCCGGCAAAATGGGAATAAGGCCCCCAATGCAGGAACAGGCCGAACTTTGCGTCGGTGAACCACCGGGTCTTTGCTCCTTTTCCGGCTTCGGCGTTCTGGCCCCAAAGCTGGTCCGGCTGCTGCGCAAATGAGGGAATACCGGCGGAAAGCAGGCCGGCCGCTGCTATAACGGCTTTAAAACAAGCATGGAATTTCATAACCTCGGAATTTTATACAAGGATAAGAAAGCCCGGAGGAAAGGATTAACAGTTAATTGCTGGTTACTGATAGTATTTGCGCCTTCGGCGCGAAGCCCGGGTATAGAACGGGCAAAAAAGAAAGTAAGCATGGAAGCCGTTGGTGCCGGCACAGGTTGTACGGGAACCTGCACCGGCCGCCATGGAATTGGGGTCACAACGGTGGACAGGCCGGTGGACTGCCGGTTGCGAAATTCTTTTAATTTCATTCGGGATACCTACGTATCGCTTCCGGCAAGACCGATTAAATCCGTCTCAAAGGTCTGATATTCATAAAGATTATGAAAGCGTAGTACTACCTGAAATCATTCGTAGAAATACGCATTTCAATGCATGCGGGCATGTAACAGCTATTACAGAACGCTGATCCTCAGACCTGTACGTTTCGCGCAAATCCACCGGCCTATAAAAAAAGCCGCCCGGTGATATACTGAGCGGCCTTTTCAGTGAAGTATGTAATGCGTTACCAGATCACGACCCTTTGCGTGGCCGGCAATACCATTTTGCTGTCTTCTGCGCACTGCCATGCGTCCTTAAATTCGGCCAGGTGCGGCAGCGGGCCGTTGATGCGGTAACGGGCAGGGCTGTGCGGGTCCGTTTGTATCTGGTTGCGCAGTGCGGCATCGGTAGTGTTCGCATGCCATACCTGCGCCCAACCGAGGAAGAAACGCTGCTTCCAGCTGAAACCGTCTATCAGGGCCGGTTCCGGCTTGCCTTCCAGGCTTTTCTGCAGGGCGTAATAGGCCAGTGTCAGGCCGCCAAGGTCCGCGATGTTCTCGCCGATGGTGAGCGCACCGTTGATCTTGAAGCCAGGCAAAGGTTCCAGGCCGCCGAAATAGTCGATGTACTTTTTCGAAAGGGCGTCAAAGTTCTTGCGGTCGTCTTCCGTCCACCAGTTCTGCAGGTTGCCCTCCGCATCAAACTGCGAGCCCTGGTCGTCGAAACCGTGGGTGAACTCGTGGCCGATCACTGCGATGATACCGCCGTAGTTGATGGCATCATCCGCATCGGCGTTGAAGAACGGCGGCTGGAGGATGCCCGCGGGGAACACGATCTCGTTGTTGAGCGGGTTGTAATAAGCGTTCACGGTCTGCGGCGTCATCAGCCATTCTGATTTATCCACGGGCTTGCCCACTTTTTTATTGCGCTCTTCGTTGCGGTAACGGGCCGCGCTGATGATGTTTTCGATCAGCTCATCTTTTTTGATCACGATGCTGGAATAATCTTTCCATGTATCGGGATAACCGATCTTATAGGTGAAGGCTTTGAGCTTTTTATGCGCCATTTGTTTGGTGGCGGGGCTCATCCAGGCCAGCTTGTCGATCCTTTCGCCATATACGGCGCGCACGTTCTCGATCATCTCAGACACTTTTTGTTTGCTGGCCTCGGGGAAATACTTTTTCGCGAAAAGCTTGCCCAGCGGCATGCCCAGGATGCCGTCCGTGGAGCGAATCGCCCTGTCTGCCCGCGGGCGCTGCGCCTTGCGGCCGGTCATTACGGTGGCGAAGAAGCGGAAATTCTCATCGTCGAAACGTTTGGGCAGGTAGCCTGCAAACGTGGAGAGCAGCTGGAATTTGGTGTATGTTTTCAGCGTGCTGACGGGCGTCCCTTTCAGCAGCTTGGCGCCGTTGGCAAGGTAAGGCTTGTCCTGCACCACAACGGTATCTGTATATAAACCCTGCTGGGCGGTGAATTCCTTCCAGTCAAATTCGGGCGACAGTTCCAGCAGCTGCGCAAAGCCCAGCTTGTTGTAGGTTTTCACGGGGTCGCGAAGCTCTACGTTGGTCAGTTGAAGTTTGGCGATGGCTGTTTCGAAGTCCAGGATGGTTTTACCGGGGTTTTGTTCCCTGAAACCGGCCAGGCTGAACATTTTGTTGACGTGGCCTTCAAATTCCTTCCGTACGTTCTTCGTGCTCTCGTCGTCTCTTTCATAATAGCTCCTTTCCCCGAGGCTCAGCCCGTCCTGGCCGCCGTATACGGCGTTCATCTTGCTGTCTTTGGCGTCGGCTTCCACCGCAAAACCGGCCCAGGTGCTTACGCCGATGGTTTGAAGCTCACCGCAAACGCGCGCCCAGTCTGCCAGGGTCTTGATGCCGTCAATTTTTTCGATGTAATGGCGCAGCGGGGCGATCCCTCTTTTTTCGATGGTGACGGTATCGAAGAAAGAGGTGTAATAGTCGGCGATCTGCTGTTCTTCGGTGCCTTTCGTAAGGCCCTGGCGTTTGGCGATCTCGTTGATGATGCTTCTCAGGCGCACTTCCTTATTCTCCTTATCCAGGATATTGAATGCTCCCCAGCGGCTTTCGGTGCCTGGTATGGGATTGGCCTTCTTCCAGTTCTCGTTGGCGAAGCCGTCGAAATCCGCGCAGGGCTGGATATTGCGGTCAAGGGAAGAAACCTCGAATGCCGGGACCTTTTGGGATTGGGCGCTGGCGCCTGCTGAGCAAACGGCTATCAGCATGCCGGCCGCCATCCATTTGCCGGCGGTTTGGAGTTTGTGCATATTAGATCAGGTTTAGACAGATAAATTTATCGAAGATTTGGCAATCCGGGCCACCGGTTTGTTATAAATGGTAAATTCGTAGGTTTGCAGGGATTAAATTCAAAAGGCTTATGTCGTTCTTATTCGGGTTGTTTCGTTTCCTTACATGGGGAAACATAATAGTAGCGGGGTTCTTCCTGTTGTTTGTGCTGATGTCGCTGGTGATGGTGCCCTCGCTGCTGGGGATATTGATGCCCGTGTTCTTCCTCGGTACGGTGTTGTATCATAATATTCTGTGCACGCAGCTTCAGCGTACGATCATGAGCCCGGAAGTACCCCTTCCCGCCACCCTTCCGCGTACCATCCTCGTTACCGGCATCGTGGCTTTTATTTATGCCGTGCTCGTGGCCATCAACATGATCTTCTTCGCCAAAACGCCGGATGAAGAATTAATGAAGATGATGAACATGGACAGCATCAAAAATACTGAAGGGCTTACAAAAGAAGAGCTTGTGCGGATCTTCCGCAAAATGGCGCTGGTGCTCGGAAGCATCCATGCCATCGCTATCGCGGTCAATTGCGAGCTGAGCCGTATTTTTTTTAACCGCAGGAGAAAAGACCAGCAGCCCGAAGAAGAAACCACGCGCTTTGACATCAACAATCCAAATAACCCATAACACACCATGCGCGCACCACTGGCAGAACGATTAAGGCCCGCTGCGCTGGATGACCTTGTAGGGCAGGAGCATCTTACCGGCAGCGGCAGCATTCTCCGGAAAGCGATCCAGGCGGGCAAAGTGCCTTCCATGATCCTCTGGGGGCCGCCCGGCGTGGGTAAGACCACCATTGCCAACATCATCGCCAATACGCTCCAGGTACCATTCTACACGCTCAGCGCCATTTCTTCCGGCGTGAAAGACATACGCGAGGTGATAGACCTGGCCCGGCATAAACATTCCGTGCTGTTCATAGACGAGATCCACCGTTTCAACAAAGGCCAGCAGGACGCGTTGCTGGGCGCAGTGGAGAAAGGCATTGTAACGCTGATCGGCGCTACTACCGAAAACCCGTCTTTCGAAGTAAATGCGGCCTTGCTGTCGCGCTGCCAGGTGTATGTGCTGAAAGCGCTGGGCGAGCCCGAGCTGCAACAGCTGCTGAGGCAGGCGATGGCGAAAGACGAATGGCTGGCGGAAAAGACCATCGAGCTGAAAGAAACGGAAGCGCTTTTTAATATCGCCGGCGGCGATGCACGCAAGCTGCTGAACCTCTTCGAGCTGGTGGTGGATACTTTGCAGGACGAACATCCTATTGTGCTGACGAATGAAAAGGTGATGGAGATAGCCCAGCAAAGGGTGGCCATTTACGACAAAGCGGGCGAGCAGCACTACGATATCATTTCCGCGTTCATCAAATCCATCCGCGGCAGCGATCCCAACGGCGCGGTGTACTGGCTGGCCCGCATGCTGGCCGGGGGAGAAGATGTAAAATTCATTGCGCGCCGCATGGTGATACTGGCGTCTGAAGACATCGGCAACGCCAACCCGAATGCCCTGCTGCTCGCCACCAGCACCTTCACAGCGGTGAACCTCATCGGCCATCCAGAAGCAAGGATCATTCTTTCGCAGTGCGCTACCTACCTTGCATCCTCTCCAAAAAGCAATGCCTCGTATATGGCGATCGGCATGGCGCAGAACATGGTGTCGCAAACCGGCGACCTGTCCGTGCCGCTGCACATCCGTAATGCGCCCACCAAACTGATGAAGCAGCAGGGCTATGGGAAAGACTACAAATACTCCCACGATTTCTCTAATAACTTCGCGCCACAGGAATACCTGCCGGAAGAAATTGCCGGCACCAAGTTCTACGAACCCGGTAAAAACGCACGGGAAGATGAATTGCGGAAATACCTGAAAGCCTTGTGGAAGGAGAAGTACAACTATTGATGCCCCTATTTCGCTTTCGCCTTATCCAATATCTCGAACCCCTGCCTGATCTCCTCCCCTTCTTCATCCACCAGGGTAATGGTATGCCTGCCCGGTGCGGGCCGCAGCGATATCTGGTGAAAATCTGAAGTAACACCCACAAAATGCTGGTCCAGGTGCCAGAAGATCTTTGCCGACTGCTGGCGGTGCGTGGCTTTGAACACTGTTTCCCCCAAAGCGCCGTCTATCTCTACCGGCACAAATATCCGCGCGGAAGGCCGGGGATAGATCAGCTCCATGGACCTGCCCTGCTCCAGCTTGTCGCAGCCCGGCTTGAACGGCGGCAGCGGCTCATAGGCATGCGTGGTGCGGTAAAAATGTTCCATGGCGGGCGGTAGTACGAACCAGGGTTTATGCTGCATGAGGTCCGGCGCTTCGCAATCCGCCGTTACGCGGTAGCGGCCGGTAGCGTCTAAGTGAATGAGCTGGTGATAAGGGCATGCGGGAGAGCGCAGCCCTGCCGGGGGCACGGCCAGCGTGTCTTTTTCCGTGCAATATTCTCCCGCCCTGTAGCCGCTTTGCCGGCATACCAGCACCGGCTGCAATTCCGCCGGGGCATTGGCGGCAGGCTGGCCGGGCAGCAACCTGAAAATATCGAACATCACCGGCGCGGCGGCGGATACACCGGTAAGCCCCGGCCTTCCCTCTCCGTCCGCATTGCCCACCCATACGCCCACTACGTGCGAAGGCGTAACACCGATCGCCCATCCGTCCCGGAAACCGAAGCTGGTTCCGGTTTTCCAGGCAATCCTTTTGGAGGATGCGAATGCCTGCCAGATGAATTCTTCGCCGGGCCGCATCACTTCTTCCATCGCCTGGAAGGTATACCAGATAGCGCCCGCATCTAGCACACCGAAAGGGGAAAGGGGGTTGCCGGAAGGCAGCGTTTCATCGGGCCGGTAACCGGGCGCATGATAATCGTCCGCATCGTATTTGCCTTTGTATTGTTCCAGGTGCAGCATGCTGCGGGCCATGCTGGCATACACGCCCGTCAGTTCCCAGAGCGTGGTTTCACCGCCGCCGAGGATCATGGAAAGGCCGTAATGCGCAGCAGGTTTGTTCATGGTGCTGATGCCGAGTTTCTTCAGCAGCAGTAAAAAACGGTCTGCACGGTATTGCTGCAGCAGCTTTACCGCGGGGATATTAAGTGATCGGGCCAGCGCGCGCGAAGCGGGCACGCCGCCGTCGTACGACTGATCGAAGTTCTGCGGCGTATACCCTGCCACCTGCGTAGGAACGTCCGGCAGGAGGGTATGGGGCAGCATCAGGCCGTCGTGCAGCATGCCGGCGTAAAGCAGCGGCTTCAGCGTGCTGCCGGGGCTCCGCGGCGCCTGGATGATGTCCACGAAAGATTCCAGCTCGGGGTTGCCGGGATTATACACATTGCCCACATACGCCAGCGCATGGCCGGTTTCCACATCCAGCACCAGCGCAGCGGCGTTGTTGATGCCGTTGGCACGGAGCTGCTGGTGGTGGCGCAGGAGTATGTCGTTCACATTTCCCTGCAATTCCCCGTCCAGCGAGGTTTTCAGGCGGGTGCTGCCCTGCTGTTTCTCCCGCGCGTAATCGTGCCGGAATCGGTTCAGCAAATGCGGCGCGAACTGCGGGAGGGCATGCGGCTTGTCTGGCAGGGGCTCTATGCTGGAAAGCGCGCAGGTGCTGCTGTCTATCGTTCCGTTGCGCCAGAGTTTTTGCAGCAGGGAATTCCGTTTCTCCATCAGCGCCTGGCGGTTGCGGCCTGGATGTATCAGGGCAGGACTGTTCGGCAGCACGGCAAGCGTAGCGGTCTCAGCCCAGGACAGCTGGTCCGGCTTGCGGCCGTAATAACGCCAGGAAGCGGCTTCCAGCCCCACCACGTTTCCGCCGAAAGGCGCATTGCCCGCATACAGCCCGAGTATCTCTTTTTTGGAATACCTGAACTCCAGCCGCGTTGCCAGTATCATTTCGATCGTTTTCTGCCATATGGTGCGGGGCTTGTTGCGGTACAGCCTGATCACCTGCATGGTGATGGTACTGGCGCCGCTCACCACCCTGCCGCCGCCCAGGTTCTGCCTGATAGCGCGGCTTGTGGCCAGGGGGTCTATTCCCCAGTGATAGAAAAAACGTTTGTCTTCGTAGGCAACAATGCATTTTTCAAATTTCTCCGGCACCAGCCTGTCCGCGGGAAACCGCCACTGCCCGTCCTTCGCGATGGCTGCATTCATCAGCTCTCCTTCCATGTCTTCTATCACGAAAGAAGTAGGCGCTTTGAATAGTTTTGCCGGCAGCAGGAAATAATACCACAGCAGCAGCCCCGCCAATATGGCCAGGCGCCATTTTCTCCTGATGATCCATTGTTTGATCCGCTCCTGCATAAGTCCTGCAAAATAAAATGAAAGGCCGGCATCCAGGATCCGTATCCTGTTCCTGCCGGCCTTTTGTGTTGAATGATCTGCCCGGAAACCGGCATTATTTTGTCACTTCCACCCACTTGCCCGGCGCAAATGCGTGGATGGTATTGTCGTACATCGCTTCGCAGGATGCCGCCGGCAGGTAATACCGGCCGAGGTATGCCGCGTTCAGCAACACCTGGTAGGTCACGGTCTTCGTTTCTTCCAGGTTGAAGTAAGTGTACACCCTGTCGTCCCTGATATCGCGGTAAGTGTAAGGCGATGAAATGAGCGTGCTGTCGTTGCCCATGAGGCGGGTGTTGATGATCTCCCAGCCTGAAGGGAACACCTGCGTAAGCGCCATCTGCTCGTACAACCCGCGTTTGCCCGGGTTGCGGAGGGTAACGGTGGCCACGAAGTCCGTTCCCTGCTTCAGCTGGTCGGGGCTGAGCGGCTTGCCGTTGCGGGTGTTGTATTCCACGTTCATGGAAAGTATCTCAGGGTTGTTTTCCGCATACGGGTTCTGCCCTGCTTCAGGCTGCCCGCGCAGGATAAGGCGCACGTACAGTACATTCTGGCCTTTGTTCTGCAGGGCCACCGTGCTGCTTCCCGGCCTGAAGGTAAGGGGCGCCTGCGACAGGTACGAGTTGGCGTTTACGTTGCCCGGCGTGCCATTCAGCGTGTAGCTGTAAGCCATTTTGCTGCCGCCTTTGTTCACACCGCAGAATTTCGAGATGGCGATGAGCGCATACGCGGTGGTTTGCGTACTGTACCAGCTTTCTTTGCCAAGCTCGGCAGCCACCTGCTTCAGCAGGCCATTGGCGGTATTGCGCTGGCCCATGAGGGTGAGCGTTTCCAGTATCATCGCTTTATCGCGGAGGTCCGAACCGAATGTGCCGCCCAATTGCGTGTAGGGCGCAACGTTAGTGCTGAGCCCTTTGATGAGCGCGTTGGCCGCTTCGGTCTGCCCGGCCATTTTGTATGCTGCTGCAAGCCGCCAGCGGGCGGGGACGGACAGGTGCTGGAATTCTTTCAACCTGTTCATGGCGCCCAGCTCGGGCGTTTTAGCCAGTGCCAGCAGGTAAAGGCGGTACGCCTGCACAAGGTCTCCGCCGTAATAGGTGTAGCTGCCGGGCGACCAGCTCTGCGCTTTGTTGCGCTGGAATTTTTTCCATTGGTCCAGGAAGCCCGGTGGCAATGCATAGCCTGCGGCCTGCGCTTCCAGCATAAAGTGGCCGGCGTAGCTGGTGCCCCATTCGTCTGCCGTATTGGCGCCGGGCCAGTAGCCCAGCCCGCCGTCCGTAAGCTGGAAGCCTCTCAGGCGGTTGATGCCGGCTTTGATGTTCCGGTCCACCTCCGCTTTCTGCCTGGGGGAAAGGTCCATCAGGTTGCCGAGCGCCAGTTGCGGGAATACAGCGGATGTGGTTTGCTCCACGCAGCCGTGCGGGTAACCTATCAGGTATTCCAGGCGTTTGCCGAGGTTCAGCGCAGGGATGGTGGACACTTCCAGCACACCGGTGTTGGTGCCGGCCATGCCTACCGGCATGAAGCTCGTGTTCCAGGCCGCGCCGGGCTCCAGTGTATGTTCTATAACATTGGTGAGGTACGGGTTGGGATTGCGCACATCCAGCTCCACATTTTCTTCGGCTCTTTCTTTACCGCTGGCGGCAACGATCTTGAACTTGCCGATGCCCACCTGCGGCCTGATCTTCACGTCAAAATAAACAAGCTGCTCGCCGGGTTTCGGGAAGCTCACCTGTTTGGTGCTTTCGCCGATCACTTCAAAATACGGGTTGGAAGAAAGCGTCACATTCGCCTGGCGCACGTGCGGCTCAAGGCCGAATACGGTTACCGGCAACTGTATCGTTTCTCCGGGGCCCAATACTCTTGGCACGGTGGCCAGCAGCATCAGCGGCTTCTTCACAGCGGCGGTTTTGTCCGCATTCCCGTATGCGCCTTCCTGGCCCGCCACTACCATGGCTTTCACGGAACCGATGTATGGAGGCAGCTTGAATGTATGTGTTTTCTTCCCTCCTTTTTCCAGGTGGAACGGCCCCATGAACTGCACCACGGGTTTAAAGCGGTTAGCTTTGGCGGTGCTGGCGTTCTTGTTCAGCCCTTCGTCGCCCCCGATGCTCAGGATACGCTCCAGGTCTGCACCCCAGGCGCCTATCACGTAATCGAACAGGTCCCAGGTTTTTACGCCGAGCGCTTCCCGCGCATAGAATGCGCCATGAGGGTCGGGTGTTTTGAAACGTGTGAGGTCCAGCAAACCTTCGTCCACGATGGCAATGGTGTAGGTCATGGCCTTGCCGCCGGCTTCCGATACGGAAATAGAGGCGTTGGTTTCAGGCCGCAACGTGGCAGGCAGGCTGATCACGGGTTTCAGGATGGTATTGGGATCTTCCACGAGCACGGGAATGGTGCCGTACATGCGGATGGGAAGGTCGTTGGCGGTTTGCGCATGCGGTTGCAGCAGGCTTACGTTCACGTAAATATTCGGCGCCATGTTCTTCTCCGCTTTAAAGCGGTACACGGTCTGGCCCTTTTCGGTGCCTATCCAGTCAGTCTTCAGCACTTTGCTGCCGGACTCAATGCTGATGAGCCCGCGGCCGCCTTCGCTGCTGGGGATGGTGAGCACGATGTCTTCACCTACATTGTATTTCGTTTTGTTGGAGGTGAACACGAGCATGGCCGCCTCCGCGGGGTTTTCCTTCTGCAGGCGCTCCGCGTAGTTCGGCCAGTCGATATACACGCTCTGGCCGGTGATATGCCCGCTTTCCAGGTCTTTCACGCGGATGAGGTAGCGGCCCCATTCCGGCTGGCGGATCAGCAGCGGCCAGGTGCCTTTGCCGTTCTGCAGGGTCACGGTCTGCGTTTGCAGCAGCTGATTATAGTTATCGTCGGTGAAGTTGCTGTAGTCGTTATCGCTTTCATCCCACCACCAGCGCCAGCGGATCTTGTACAGCTGCACCTCCACGTTGCGGCTGCCGCTTACAAGCTTTCCCGCGGCGTTTACATTCACGATACTCACCTGGTGCGGTTTATCGGTCACCAGCATGCCGGTAAGCCGGTCGCCTTCCGGCGCCGCAACGCCCACGTAAGAGTCGAACACGTGGTAAGGCATGGAGAAATGATCGATGCTGAAATCGCCGCCGGGCTCAAACACCTTCACTTCAAAGTTGGCCTTCAGCACACCCGGCGCACGCTCGCCCACGGGGATGGCGGCCGAAACAGGCGCTACGCCGTCCTCGTTAAGGCTGGCGTCAAAAATGGTCTTGTTCTCCGTGCTGAAACGCTCGGTAGGATCGTCGAAACTATACCCCTCGAATTTCGGGAAAGCGGTCCTGGACGAGGTGAGTGACACGTCCACTTTTGCCTTGAGGCTCTGGGCCGGCGCGCCGAACAGCCATGCGGCGGTGAGTGTGCCTTTCGGGCTTTCGTCTTTCACCAGGGAGGCCTGGTTCCCGAAGTCCAGCCGCACTTTCAGGCGGTTGGGCTTCACGGTTTCGATGCGGATATTTTTAGTGAAGGTGGCGCCGCCTACTTTCACTTTGGCAAGCCAACTGCCGGTAGGCGCGTCAGCATCGGTGGCGGTATGGAAATTATAGAAGCCGTTGAGTGCGACGTGCTGGTTCAAACGCTTGTACAGCTGGCCTTTCGGGTTGTAAAGCTCCAGCATCACGGGGTGGTTCGGCGGCAGCTTCCCGTCTTTGTCTTCCAGCATGAACGTGAGGAAGAGGGAATCGCCGGGGCGCCAAACGCCGCGCTCACCGTAAAGGAAACCTTTCATACCCTGCTGCACTTCTTCGCCTTTTACATCAAAGCGGCCGAGGGGCAGGGAGCTGCCGTCGTCCAGCTTCAGGTAGCCGCGCTCGGTGTCTTTTTTGGCTACCAGCAGGTAAGGCTTGCGTTTCAGCTCAAACTTCGCGAAACCGTCGCCATCGCTGCGGCTGCTGAAGATCACCTGCTGCTGGTAATCCAGCAGTTCCAGCTCCACGCCTGAAATAGGCTTCGCATCCCGGATGTCAGTTACCGCCACCATCATGGTATTGTCGTTGCCGCGTTTGGCTATCAGGCCTATGTTGGAGGAAATGATATTGCGGGAGGCCCAGCGGGATTTGTTATAATATGAATTGGCGCAGGCATTTTCGCGGTCGTCCCAGTTATAACCATAGGGGTAATAACTGTCGTAACGGCGCCAGAAGGCATCATCCGCGTCTATCGCTTCGCCGTAATAATCTTCTTCGTCTTCCCGCTCTTCTTCTTCAGTGGCGGCTTTATCAGGACAGGTATACATGGCATATTCCTTCCTGAACCCGATGGTTACACGGTAGATCGCGCCGGGCTCGGTTTTCACCAGCTGTTCCAGGTCCAGGCTGAAGCGGGTGCGCCTGTGAAGGTTTACGGACTTGTCCGTATCCAGCCGGATGGTTTTCTGCACTACGGGGCTGCCTACACGGCGAAGCTCTTCATCGCCGTTGAGGTTGTTGCGCTGCAGGTATTGCGGGATGTTGTTCTCATAGATCTTCAGCACCACTACATCCACAGCTTTCAGGCCCACGGCGTCGAAGGGCATTACGAGCTTTCCGCTCTGCGGCATGATCACGCCTTTACCGGGAATGCTCACGGAAGGCAGCCGGTTCTCGAAGTTCACGCTGGCGGTAAAGGCTTTGTCCAGCCGGTCTTCAAATGCACTCTGCACGCCTTCGTTCACCACCACGGTGTAATTCCCTTCCAGCCTGGCGGGTGCGTATACGCGCACCTCGCTGCCGTCTATCGTATACCGCAGCTCGCTCTGGCCGCTGATGCCGATCAGGCCTTCAAGGTTCTGCGAGCCGTTCAGCGGGCAGCTGAACTGCACCAGCACATAATCTTCAGGATCGTATATGGCTTTGATATCAAGTACTTTGAAATCCCCGATGGCAGGCACTTCTATCTCGCGGTCGTCTTTCAGCTCCGAGCCGATGCTTTGCCCGTTCCAGCTGATGTGCATTTTGGCGGCGGTGCTTTTGCGGACGATGTTGCCGACAACGAATTTATATGTGCGCTGGGCTACATCGTGCTGCCAGGTGATATTCGTTTTGGAACCGTCGTATTGCACGGCTATCAGCTTTTCCACGGCCTGCACGTCTTCCGCGTCCGCCGTATATACCACCCCGGAGAAGCTCATGCGGTCTTTGCTGTTATTGGCGCTTTTCAGGCCCATCAGTTCCACCTCGAAGGAGGGTTTTATTACCTGGAAGCCGAACTCGAACACCTTCAGGTCTGCCGGAACAGTCATCACTTTGCCCAACCGGAATTTTGCCTCGTAGGTCTTTCCGGGGTCGAGGTTTTGATCCGGC